>CAKZYL010000433.1 GCA_937884705.1 uncultured Roseovarius sp.
GCTGGGGTCCACACCTGACGCTCCACCGGAAAATACGTACGGGCCGCGGGCCCGTTTTTTTGTGCTTGAACCTATGAACGCATTGATCGCGAAATCCGCCATGGATCGGCGTATGGCCGAGATCATCACCCCTGTCATCGAAGACATGGGGTTTGAGCTGGTGCGCGTGCGGTTGATGGGCGGCAAGAGCAAGACGCTGCAGATCATGGCCGAACGCCCCGATGGCGGGATTGAGGTGGATGAATGCGCCGATATCTCCACGGCGGTCAGTGCCGTGCTGGATGTGGAAGACCCGATCACGGATGCCTATGCGCTCGAAGTGTCGAGCCCCGGGATTGACCGGCCTTTGACGCGGCTCAAGCATTTTGAAGAGTATGAAGGCTATGACGCCAAGCTTGAGACGTCTGAACTGATTGGCGGGCGCAAGCGCTTCAAGGGCGTTTTGGCTGGCGTGGAAGACGATGACGTGCTGATAAACGTAGAAGAAGGCACGATCGGATTGAAGTTTGACTGGCTTTCCGAGGCCAAGCTCATTCTGACCGACGAGCTGATCAAAGACATGCTGAAGGCCCGCAAAGATGCCGGGCTTTTGGACGATACAGAGACTGACCTTACAAAACCGATGAATGGGGAGGACGGCTAATGGCCATTACATCTGCCAACCAGCTGGAGCTTTTGCAAACCGCCGAGGCCGTGGCGCGTGAGAAGATGATCGACCCGTCGCTGGTCGTCGAGGCCATGGAGGAAAGCCTCGCCCGTGCTGCCAAGAGCCGCTACGGCGCGGAGATGGACATTCGTGTCAGCATCGACCGCAAGACCGGTCGAGCGACATTCACCCGTGTGCGCACCGTGGTGGAGGAAGAAGAGCTGGAGAACTACCAAGCTGAGTTCACCGTGGAGCAAGCCAAGCAGTATCTTGAAGATCCCAAAATCGGTGATCAGTTCATCGAAGAAGTGCCGCCGGTGGATATGGGCCGGATCGCGGCGCAGAGCGCAAAGCAGGTCATCTTGCAGAAAGTGCGTGAAGCCGAGCGGGATCGCCAGTTTGAGGAGTTCCAGGATCGCGCGGGTACCATTATCAACGGTGTCGTGAAGCGGGAAGAATATGGCAATGTCATCGTCGATGTGGGCCGGGGTGAAGCTGTGCTGCGCCGGAATGAAAAGATTGGCCGTGAAAGCTATCGCAATGGCGACCGGATCCGCTGCTACATCAAGGATGTGCGCCGTGAGACACGTGGCCCGCAGATCTTCCTGAGCCGCACGGCGCCGGAATTCATGGCGGAGCTTTTCAAGATGGAAGTGCCGGAGATTTACGACAGCATCATTGAGATCAAGGCCGTGGCGCGGGATCCGGGCAGCCGCGCGAAGATTGCTGTGATTTCCTACGACAACTCGATCGACCCTGTGGGCGCCTGCGTTGGTATGCGGGGCTCTCGCGTGCAGGCCGTTGTAAACGAGCTGCAGGGAGAGAAGATCGACATCATTCCATGGAACGAAGATCAGCCGACTTTCCTCGTGAACGCGCTGCAGCCTGCCGAGGTGAGTAAGGTGGTTCTGGATGAAGAGGCCGAGCGCATCGAGGTCGTGGTGCCGGAAGATCAGCTGTCTCTGGCCATTGGTCGCCGAGGTCAGAACGTGCGGTTGGCCAGCCAGCTGACCAATCTCGACATCGACATCATGACCGAGGCCGAAGACAGCGAACGCCGTCAGAAGGAATTCGAAGAGCGCACCAACCTCTTCATGACGATGCTCGATCTGGATGAGTTCTTTGCCCAGCTGCTGGTCTCGGAAGGGTTTACCAATCTCGACGAAGTGGCCTATGTCGAAGTTGACGAACTGCTTGTCATCGACGGTGTGGACGAAGATACCGCCAACGAGCTGCAGGCGCGGGCGCGGGATATTCTGGATGCACAAGCGCGTGAGGCGCTTGAGAAGGCGCGCGAGATGGGGGCCGAAGATAGCCTCATTGAATTTGAGGGCCTGACACCCCAGATGGTGAAAGCGCTCGCTGAGGACGGCGTGAAAAATCTCGAAGACTTTGCGACATGCGCCGACTGGGAGCTTGCCGGTGGTTGGACCACAGTCGACGGCGAACGCGTCAAGGATGACGGTCTTTTGGAACCTTTTGATGTGTCTTTGGAAGAGGCCCAGGACATGGTGATGACAGCGCGTGTGATGTTGGGTTGGGTTGATCCTGACGATCTTGTGGCCTCCGAAGAGGTCGAAGAAGACGCAGCCGAGGAGGACGAGGCCTGATCCGTCAGGCCTCGTGAGGCGCTGATATGGGTCGCGGCGGGCAACCCAAGGACCGGTCTCAAGGTCCCGAACGAAAGTGCATCGCCACGGGTGATGTGCTCCCGACAGCGCGTTTGATCCGTTTCGTGGTTGGGCCGGACGCTCAGATCTATCCGGATCTGACGCAGAAGCTGCCGGGGCGTGGGATTTGGGTTAGCGCGGATCCTGCGGCCCTGCATAAGGCGGCGCAAAAAGGGCTCTTTGCACGTGCTGCCAAGACCAAGGTGACGGTGCCGGAGGGACTTGTCGATCAGTTGGAGCCGATGTTGGCCCGAAGGGTGATCGAATTGATCAGCCTGACGCGCAAGGGCGGCCGTGCTGTCTGTGGGTACGAGAAAGTCAAAGACTGGCTGATGAAAGAATCAGCGCGCGTTTTGATCCAGGCCAGTGATGGATCCACGCGCGGAAAATCGAAGCTCAGCACGCCATATGGCGGCAATTACATAGGATGGCTTACATCTGACGAGCTGGGCAAAGCGTTTGGGCGACAAAGCGTGATCCATGCCGCACTGGGGGATGGAGCTTTGTCGCAACGTGTTGTAGAGGAAGCGGCAAGGCTGAAAGGCCTCCGCGTCTCGGTGGAAGATGACAGCCACCGGAAAGGGAAGAAGACCATATGAGCGACGACAACGGCAAAAAACCATTGGGTGTGCGTGGTGGGTCCCGTCCAGGGAACGTGAAGCAGAGCTTCAGCCACGGGCGCACAAAGAATGTCGTGGTGGAAACCAAGCGCAAACGCATCGTCAAGCCGAAGCCCGGCGCTGGCGGGGCGCGGCCTGGTGCGTCTGCGGGTGGCGCTGGTGGTGATGCCTCCAAGCGTCCTGCTGGGATTTCCGATGCGGAGATGGAGCGCCGTCTGAAGGCGTTGCAAGCGGCCAAGGCGCGTGAAGCGGATGAGGCCGCGGCGCGAGAGGCCGAAGAGAAGGCGCGTGAAGAAGAGCGCGTGCGCCGTCGCGAAGAGGCTGAGGTCAAAGAGCGCGAACAGCGCGAAGCCGAAGAACGCGCAAAGGCCAAGGCCGAAGAGAAAGAGCGCGAGCGTAAAGCAGAAGAGGAAGCCGCACGTCTCGCCGCCGCTGCCGCTGCACAACCGGCACCGGAAGACAGTACAACTGCGCCGCGCGCAGCCCAAAAGCAAGCGCCGCGCCGACAAGAGCCGGAACGTGAGCAAAAAAACCGTGGTCGCGGCAAGGGCCGCGACGATGGTCGCCGCTCTGGCAAGCTGACGCTGAACCAAGCTTTGGCCGGTGGCGAAGGTGGACGTCAGAAATCGCTGGCGGCGATGAAGCGCAAGCAAGAGCGCGCGCGTCAGAAAGCCATGGGCGGATCGCAAGATCGCGAAAAGGTTGTGCGTGACGTTCAGCTGCCCGAGATGATCACGGTGGCAGAGCTGGCCAACCGGATGGCAGAGCGCGTGGGCGATGTCGTCAAATCGCTGATGAACAGCGGCGTGATGGCCACCCAAAACCAAACGATCGACGCTGATACGGCCGAACTAATCATTGAAGAGTTCGGTCACAAAGTGACACGCGTGTCCGACGCGGATGTGGAAGATGTTATTGATGCGGTCGAGGATAGCGAAGACGATCTGCAGCCGCGCCCACCGGTGATCACGGTGATGGGTCACGTGGACCACGGCAAGACCTCGGTTCTGGATGCGATCCGGAATGCCAAGGTTGTCGACGGAGAGGCCGGCGGTATCACGCAACATATTGGTGCCTATCAGGTGAAAACCGACGGTGGTGCGATCCTGAGCTTCCTGGATACTCCGGGCCACGCGGCGTTTACATCCATGCGGGCCCGTGGTGCGCAGGTGACAGACATTGTTGTGCTGGTTGTGGCGGCAGACGATTCTGTGATGCCGCAGACGGTTGAGGCGATCAACCATGCCAAGGCGGCCGAAGTGCCGATGATCGTGGCGATCAACAAGATCGACAAACCTGAGGCTGATCCCAACAAAGTGCGCACCGAATTGCTGCAACACGAAGTAATCGTTGAGCAAATGTCCGGTGAAGTGCAGGACGTGGAAGTGTCTGCGATCACCAGGCAGGGTCTTGATGAACTGCTGGAAGCGATCGCGTTGCAAGCCGAGATCCTTGAGCTTCAGGCCAATCCGGGACGGGCTGCAGAGGGCGCCGTTATCGAAGCACAACTTGATGTGGGTCGTGGCCCCGTTGCCACCGTCCTGGTGCAGCGTGGGACCCTGCGCCAAGGCGATATTTTCGTTGTGGGTGAACAGTACGGTAAGGTCCGTGCGCTGATCAACGACCGCGGTGATCGGGTCAAGGAAGCCGGGCCGTCCGTGCCGGTAGAGGTGCTTGGCCTCAATGGCACGCCTGAGGCTGGTGACGTTCTGAACGTGGTGGATACCGAAGCGCAGGCGCGCGAGATCGCGGAATACCGCGCCGGTGTTGCGAAAGAAAAGCGCGCCGCGGTTGGTGCGGGTGCGACGCTCGAACAGTTGCTTGCGCAAGCCAAGGAAAACGAGAACGTCAGCGAATTGCCCGTTGTGGTGAAGGCGGACGTGCAGGGCTCTGCCGAAGCGATCGTTCAGGCGATGGAAAAGATCGGCAACGACGAAGTGCGCGTGCGCGTGCTGCATTCTGGCGTGGGTGCGATTACCGAAAGCGATATCGGACTGGCAGAAGCCTCTGGCGCCCCTGTGATCGGCTTTAACGTCCGTGCCAACGCACCGGCACGCAATTCGGCCAACCAGAAGGGCATTGAGATCCGGTATTACAGCGTCATCTATGATCTGGTGGATGATGTGAAGGCGGCCGCGTCAGGCTTGCTTGGCGCAGAGATCCGAGAGAACTTTATCGGCTATGCCAACATTAAAGAGGTCTTCAAGGTCTCAGGCGTGGGCAAGGTTGCCGGTTGTCTGGTCACAGAAGGGGTCGCGCGTCGATCTGCTGGGGTGCGTCTCTTGCGTGATGATGTGGTGATCCATGAGGGCACGCTGAAGACGCTCAAGCGCTTCAAGGATGAAGTGCCGGAGGTTCAGTCAGGTCAGGAATGCGGCATGGCGTTTGAGAACTATGACGACATTCGCGCCGATGACGTGATCGAGATCTTTGAGCGCGAAGAGGTTGAGCGTAACCTCGATTGAAGCGTCCCGCGTTTAACCTGAGACATCAGATAAAGTCGGGGCGGGTGCAAAGCTCATATTCTGCACTGCGTTCTGCCAAAAGCTGTGGTTCAGGTTTTTGACAGAACTCTTTAGGGCGCTGATCCAGAAAGAAAAAAGAGGCGCTTCGGGCGCCTCTTCTTTTTCCGAAACTCCGCTGTCGGGGAACAAGCGGGGTCACGGTGGTTTAAAGTTTGATCAAGCCGCTTCTCGAACTGGGTTGCCTGAGAAGGTTTTATCCCCCACACGCACCTGAATGCGACCGCCTGGCAGCGAGCCAACATAAATACCCTGAACGAAAACGGAAGTTCCTAGTCGTATGGTTCTAAGCATTTTCCATCCCAAAGTGTGCAGTGTGTATAGTTCTAATACAATTTCTTAAATTTCGATGAATTATTTCGCAGACTAAAGCCAATCACGCAGAATTGAGACCAATGGGACATCTGCTGCTGGCATGGGATATTTTTGCAACTCTTGGGCGCGGACCCATTTTAATCTTTGTCTTTCGCGGCTTACCGGTGTCCCCTCCCATTTTCGGCAGGCAAAAAGAGGCATAAGAAGATGAAAATCCTCATATTTATGGCTGGCGAAAGTTAGCGGCGCAAGGCAGCTCTCCCACGTATTTATGCCCAGTTCCTCTTCCAATTCGCGAATCAGTGCGATTTCTGGGGTTTCGCCATCTTCGACTTTGCCTCCGGGAAACTCCCATAAACCGGCCATGGATTTGCCCTCCGGCCGTTGGGCAAGAAGCACGCGCCCATCCACGTCGATCAAGGCAACGGCGGAAACAAGGACTGTCTTCACGAGCGATAATCTGCGTTGATCGTGATGTAACCGTGAGTCAAATCGCAGGTCCAGACAACCGCGCGCCCGCCGCCAAGCCCCAGATCGACCGAGATGTCTATGACGTCATTTTTCATATAGGCGGCGGCGTCTTTTTCTTTGTAGCCCGGGTTGACCCAGCCGTCCTTGGCCACTTGTATCGGGCCGAAGGAGATTGCGATCATATCGCGATCCGCGGGTGCGCCCGATTTGCCGATGGCCATGACGATGCGGCCCCAGTTTGGATCCTCGCCCGCGATGGCGGTCTTCACCAGAGGCGAGTTTGCAATCGACATGGCGTGGGTGCGGGCATCGCGATCGCTTGAGGCGCCAGTGACGGCGATACTGACAAATTTCGTGGCCCCCTCCCCGTCGCGCACGACCTGATGGGCCAGATCCAGCATGACGCGCCGCAGGCCTTCCATGAAGCCCAGATTGTTTTCGGTGACGCGGATGCCCGAGGCGCCCGTGGCGGCCACCAGCAGGGTGTCCGAGGTCGAGGTGTCACTGTCCACCGAGATGCAATTGAACGTGGTTTGGTTCAGAGCGGCGACCATGGATTGCAGCACGGGCTTATCCACCAGAGCATCGGTGAAGATGTAGACAAGCATGGTCGCCATATCCGGTGCGATCATACCAGACCCTTTGGCAATCCCGGCGATGCGGACTTTCTGACCTTCCACGGTGGCCGTTGTTCCCGATCCTTTGGCAAAGGTATCGGTGGTCATGATAGCCTCAGCCGCGCCTTCGATGCCGTTGGCGGATAGGTTGCCAGACAGCTCCTTGAGTTTGGCCTCGATCTTGTCATGGGGGAGCTTTTCCCCGATCACACCGGTTGAGGCCGAAAACACGCGGGCTTCGGGGACGTCCAGGGCCTGCGCCACGGCGTTGGTCACGGCCTTGACGGATTTGCGCCCGTCCTGACCCGTGAACGCATTGGCGTTGCCGGAATTCACGATGATCGCCGCGCCAGCGTCAGAGGTGAATTTGATCTTCTCCTCACAATCCAGAACAGCCGCAGAACGGGTGGAGGACTGCGTGAAAACGCCCGCAATGGTCGAGCCCGGGGCGAGTTTTGCCAGCATCACATCTGTTCGACCGGTATAGCGGACGCCCGCCTCGGCACTGGCAAAGGACACACCGTCAATAACCGGCAGATCCGGGAAAGCCTCGGGCGCAAGAGGGGACCGTTGGGGCGCAGAAGCCATGATCAGTTCTCCAGAAGGTCCATCCGCGTGATCACATTGGGATCGATGTCAGAGACGTCCGCACGATCGACATCGGCGTCTGCTGTCAACTCCTCTATATGGTCTTCCAGGCGGCTCTGCTGCATCTGATCTGCCAAGGCCCCGCGCACGGCGTCAAATTCCGGCCGTTCCACAGCGCGCGTTTCCACGAGGTTGATCACGTGCCAGCCGAATTGCGTTTGCACCGGAGCGGAAATCCCGCCCGGCTCCAACGCGACAACGGCTTCAAAGAACGGCGCGACCATGTCGCCATCTCCGAACCATCCCAGATCGCCACCAACGGAGGCCGACGGCCCTGTGGACCGCTCATTGGCCAACGCGGAAAATACACCGCCGTTTTCCATCTCATTTATGATGTCTTTGGCTTCGTCTTCGGTTTCCACCAGAATGTGAGAAGCGCGGTATTCCAGCTCATCTTCCACCTCCGGGTACTGTTCTTCGTAGGCAGCTCTAAGAGCGTCTTCATCGACTTCACCAGAGAGAAAAATGGCAATCGCTTCGCCCGCGATGATGGCGCGCTCTTCGTTTTCCAGAAATGTTCTGGATTGCAGTGACAGCTCCCCCTTGAAAGACTGGCCCAAAAGCGCTTGCTGCACCAACTGATCCAACAGACCGCTGAAGAGAAGAGCCGCCGGAAGCTGGCTGTATTCGGCAGGCAGGTTGGCGCGGGCCGCAATCACATGGCCCAGGGTAATCTCAACGCCATTTACCGACGCCAAAACCTGGCTTGGGTCGGGTTCTTCGGTGTCCTGTGCGAAGACGGCTGTTGTGGACAAGATCAGCCCAGTGATCAGACCCGTGGCCGCACCCATGAGGCTGGTTTTCAAATTCGTTGTCATGCTTGGTCCTTCCAGGGGCACGGACCAATTCGGCAGTGCCCTCGCAACGTTGACAGTTATCTGGCGGACCCTTACATCGCCTTATGAAAAAAAGGCGGGTCTGCCGTCTTGCCTCCAGTTCTAGGGTCGCAAGTCAGCCGGAGCAAGCCATTGCCATTCACGAGAATGCGAAAGATCGGAGCGGAGAGCACATGCTGGGTTTCAAGACGGTTACGAAGAAAATCTTCGGCACCCAAAATGACCGTAAGGTCAAGGCCACGCGCCCGCTGATCAACCAGATCAATGCACTGGAACCAGAGTATGAGGCGCTGAGCGATCAGGGTCTGATCGACAAAACCGCCGAGTTGAAAGCCCGTGTGGCGGACGGCGAAAGCCTGGATGATGTGCTGCCGGACGCCTTTGCCAACTGTCGTGAAGCAGCGCGGCGCGCTTTGGGCCTGCGGGCCTTTGACGTGCAGCTGATGGGCGGGATCTTCCTGCATCAGGGCAACATCTCGGAGATGAAAACGGGTGAGGGTAAGACCCTGGTGGCGACCTTTCCGGCTTATCTGAACGCGCTGACGGGCAAGAACGTTCATATTGTGACGGTAAATGACTACCTGGCGCGGCGCGACGCAGAGTGGATGGGCAAGGTGCATGAGGCGCTGGGCATGACAGTGGGCGTTGTCGTTCCGCAGCAAACCGAAGAGGACAAGCGCGCTGCCTATGCTGCCGATGTGACCTATGCAACGAACAACGAGCTGGGCTTTGTTTATCTGCGCGACAACATGAAATCGTCGCTGGAGCAGATGAACCAGCGCGTTCACTTCTTCGCAATTGTGGACGAGGTGGATTCCATTCTGATTGATGAGGCCCGGACGCCTTTGATCATCTCAGGCCCCGCCCAGGACCGCAGCGATCTTTACGTGGCCATCAACAAGGTCATCCCGGACCTGCAGGAAGAGCACTACACGCTTGATGAAAAGCAAAAGTCGGTGAGCTTCACCGATGAGGGCAATGAGTTTCTTGAACAGTCCCTGCATGACCGAGAGCTGCTGCCAGAGGGACAATCGCTATATGATCCCGAAAGCACGACCATAGTGCACCACGTGAACCAGGGTTTGCGGGCGCATGTGATGTTTCAAAAGGATCGTGATTACATCGTGCGCAATGGCGAGGTCGTTTTGATTGACGAATTCACCGGTCGTATGATGACGGGGCGGCGCCTCTCAGAAGGTCTGCATCAGGCGATTGAGGCCAAGGAAGGCTGCAAGATCCAGCCGGAAAACGTAACCCTCGCGCAGGTGACGTTCCAGAATTACTTCCGGCTTTATGACAAGCTGGGCGGGATGACAGGGACGGCCTCCACCGAGGCGGATGAATTCGCTGAGATTTACGGTCTCGGGGTGGTGGAAGTGCCCACCAACCTGCCCGTGGCCCGCGTTGACAAGGACGATGCGATCTACAAGTCAACAAGCGACAAATACAAAGCGATCGTCGAGTCGATCCGAAAAGCGCACGACAACCGTCAGCCGGTTTTGGTCGGGACAACCTCGATTGAGAAGTCCGAGATGCTGAGCCAATTGCTCACTCAGGCCGGGATCAAGCACAACGTTCTGAATGCCCGTCAGCATGAGCAAGAGGCGCAGATCGTCGCTGATGCCGGTAAGGTTGACGCCGTGACGATTGCGACAAACATGGCCGGCCGTGGGACAGACATCAAATTGGGCGGCAATGTTGAGTTCAAGATTATGGAGGCGATTGCCGCCGATCCGGAAAGCGATCCCGAAGCCATCCGCACACGCATCGAGGAGGGGCATGTCTCGGACGAGCAGGCCGTGAAAGACGCAGGCGGGCTTTTTGTTTTGGCCACAGAACGCCATGAAAGCCGCCGGATTGACAACCAGCTGCGCGGCCGGTCTGGCCGTCAGGGTGACCCGGGCCGAAGCGCGTTTTTCCTGAGCCTCGAAGACGATTTGATGCGTATTTTTGGCTCTGATCGGTTGGAAAAAGTGCTGTCTGGTCTGGGCATGAAAGAAGGTGAGGCGATCATCCACCCATGGGTGAACAAATCCCTTGAGCGGGCGCAATCCAAGGTCGAAGGCCGCAACTTCGACATCCGTAAGACGCTCTTAAAATTCGACGATGTGATGAATGAGCAGCGCAAGGTGATCTTCAAACAGCGCCTCGATATCATGCGCAGCGAAGATCTATCAGAGGTGATCTCTGACATGCGCGGTGAGGTGGTTGACGATCTCATCGACACCTATATGCCGCCCAATAGCTATGCGGATCAATGGGATACGGCGGGTCTTGATCAGGCTGTGAAAGAGCAGCTCAATTTGGATATTCCGGTCATCGAATGGTGCGAAGAAGAGGGCGTCGACGATGAAGAAGTCGCCGATCGCATCGAAAAAGCGCTTGAAGATATGATGGTCGAAAAGACCGAGACGCTGGGCGCGGAGGCGATGCGCGGCATTGAAAAGCAGCTTCTTTTGCAGACCATCGACGCAAAATGGCGCGAACACCTGCTGAAGCTGGAGCATCTGCGATCGGTCGTTGGTTTTCGGGGCTATGCGCAGCGTGACCCACTCAACGAGTACAAGAACGAGGCGTTCCAGCTATTTGAGTCGATGCTGGATAGTCTTCGGCAGGATGTGACGCAAAAACTTTGCCAAATCCGCCCGATGACGGAAGAAGAGCAGCAAGCGATCCAGGCAGAATTGGACGCGCAAAGAGCTGCCCTCGCCCAGGCGGCCGAGGACGCGCAGGACAGTCTTGCGCCCAAGGCTGCGCCGGAAGGAGCGGCGCCTGGTTCTGTTGAGGGTGACGCCAAGACCTTGGGCAATCCGGGTCGAAATGCGCCCTGCCCTTGCGGTTCGGGCAAGAAATTCAAGCATTGCCACGGGCGATTTGCCTGACCATGTGCTCACCTTAAACACTCCATAGCTCTGCCTCATCCGAGCCACTTTTCGCATCTAATTTTATTGTGATTTATAGGTTTTGGAGGGCGCTATGATCAGTGCACGTCGGATATTGACCATCGTTGGAACGCTGTTCACGGCGTTGGCCGCCGGATTTATGATGCAATACATCATGTCCAACCCGGACGAGCGGGCGCAAGGCGTTCAGGTGGCCTCAGTGGCGCCGGCATCTTCTCAACCTGTCACTGATGCTGTGCCTGATGAACCCGTGCTGGCGCAAGCTCCGACACTCGACGACGCTGAGACATTTGACAGCGCGGCACGCGATGGGGCGGTCGCAGTTGAGGCGGTCCCCGCTCAGGAAGCCCCTGAAGAAGCCGCATCCGTTGATCAAGACACTGTTGAGCTTGCGTCAACTTCCGGTGCGTCCACCGAGATCTTGCAGGAAAGCCCGGCACATGGCGACGCACCGCTTGCCCAAGACGTGCCGCAGCCGCCGACGGTTGCACCACAGCCCGACGCGTTGCCGGCGGATCCCCTCACATTGGCGTCCTTGGATGATACGCCAACCAACCTTGTTTTGCCTGGTGAAGAGCCGACGCCGTCCTTCATTTGCGATACCAAGGTCGTCGCCCAGACCTCGGCCGCGGCCATGGTGGACTTGATCATCGACGCTGCTTGCCATGCCAACGAAGGGTTTACCGTCCACCACAACGGCATGATGGTTTCGGGGAAGACGGATTCGCTCGGTCTGGCGTGGATCACAGTGCCGGCGCTCTCTGAAAGTGCTGTCTACATCGTGACCTTCGCGAGCGGTGACACGGTCGTCGTGAATGCAGAGGTCATGTCTGTGCCGGATTACGACCGGGCCATCGTTCAGTGGTCGGCCTATGACGGATTGCAGGTGCATGCCCTGGAATATGGCGCGGCCTTTGATGATCCCGGGCACGTTTGGTCGGGTGCGATGGGTGAACTCGCTGACGCCGTAGCGGGCGAAGGCGGTTTCATGATGAGCATCGGCACGGCGACCGAGCTCAACACGCATATGGCCGAGGTCTATACATTTCCGTCCGACACAGCGCCAGAAAGGGCAGTCGAGCTGAACCTTACGGCCGTGGAGACAGAGGCCAATTGCGGACGCGATGTGGAAGCGCAGATATTGCAAAAATCGGGACCCGAGCCCATGAGCGCCCGTGACTTATCTCTCGCAATGCCGGACTGTGATGCGATCGGTGACTTTCTGGTGTTGAAAAACATTTTTGATGACCTGAGTATTGCGCGAAACTAAACGTCGCGAGCAGGGGTCATCATGACAACATTACGTGCGGCGGTTTTCGCCGCACTTTTTCTTTTTATGATCCCAACATGGGCTGCTGCGCAGGATGTGACGCTCACCTCACGCGATGGCAGCGTTGAGATTGCGGGTAATCTGCTGGGCTTTGACGGGGAATTCTACCGTGTTGACACCATTTACGGTGAGCTCACGGTTGATGGGTCTGGCGTGCTTTGTGAAGGCCCGGGGTGCCCCGATCTTGAGGCGTTCATTGCCAAAGTGACACTTTCTGGCTCGCCGACCGTCGGACGCATATTGATGCCTGCCTTGCTTGAGGCGTTTGCAATCCGCAACGACTACGCATTGCGCAAAGAAAGCATCTCCGACAGTGAGACGATCTATCGAATGTCAGATCGCGCGGCAGAGCGGGATGTGGGCGCGTTTACATTCCGCCTGACCAACGCTGATGAAGGCTTTGCCGATCTTTTGGCCGATCAAGCCGACATGGTCATGTCCCTGCGTGAGGTTCGCGACGAAGAGCGTGTCTTGGCCGAGGAGGCGGGCTTGGGCGATCTTACGTCGCGCAACGGCAGCCGGGTGGTTGCGCTTGACGCGTTGGTGCCTGTCGTGGCGCCTTCAAACCCGATCACGGAGTTGACGGTGACGCAGTTGACGCAGCTTTTGTCCGGGGAGATCGACAATTGGTCGATCCTGGGCGGCGTGGATGCGCCCATCGCCGTGCACGTGCTTGCATCCTCAACTGGACTGGGACAGGCGATGCAGGATTTGCTGTTAGAGCCAGCGGATGCTGATTTGGTGAAGGGTGTCGTGCTGCATCCCAGTGGACCGGATTTGGCGCGCGCTGTGGCCGCTGATCCCTTTGCTGTTGGGGTGACAAGCCAATCCGAGACAGGCAATGCTTGGGTGCTTGGCATTTCGGGGGAATGCGGGTTTACGCTGCGAGCCACGCGGAGAGGGGTCAAGACAGAAGACTACCCCATGACGTCGCCCATGTTCCTCTACATTCCGGCGCGCCGTTTTCCGAAACTGGTGCGCGAGTTTCTGGGCTATCTGCGCGATCCGTCCGCGCAATTGGTGATCCGGCGGGCGGGGTTTGTGGATCAGGCCCCCGAAGAGATCTCGATGGACGAGCAGGGCGATCGGTTTGCCAATGCCATTTCGCAGGCGGGGCAAGAGACATCGCTTGATGATCTGCAGGACATGGTGTCATTTCTGACGCCGCTGAAACGGCTCAGCACGACATTTCGGTTTGAGGCAGGCTCTGTCAATTTGGACGCGCAATCCCGTTCCAATGTGCAGCAATTGGCGCGGGCGCTGGAGATTGGGCTCTACAACGAGCGCAGGATTGTTTTTGTCGGATTTTCGGACAGCGAAGGCTCGGCTGACGTGAATGTGCGGATTTCACAGCGCCGCGCAGAGGCCGTTCGCGAGGCTGTCGTGGACGCGGCTGAAACGGACGATCTCAATCGTGTGTCGCTTGAAGCCGCAGCCTTCGGAGAGGCTATGCCCATGGCCTGTGACGAAACATCGTGGGGTCGTCAGGTCAATCGCCGCGTCGAGGTTTGGGTGCGCTGAACTTTTCTGTTGCAGGCCGCATTCTTTGGAGAAAGCTCCACGAAAGACCCCGGACATGGGGGCTCTGCCCCGTCGCGCGTTGCGCGACCCCCGGGATATTTTTCGCAAGAAGAAGCAACTGGTGTCCTCCCGGTGTTTCTTCTGGCTTCAAATGTCCCCGGCAGAAAACTACGGTGAGGCCAGAAAGTTCTTTGAGGATATTTCGAAACTGCTGGCCGAAATCTCGCACAGATCTCGCACGCGCTTCAGAGGTAGCCATCGGACCGAAAACTGACCTCATGCGATTTGCCGATGATCACATGGTCATGCAGCACTATGCCCAAAGCCCTGGCCGCAGCCATAACTTGCGCTGTCATGTCGATATCCGCCTCTGAGGGTGTGGGATCGCCAGAGGGGTGGTTGTGTACCATGATCAGTGCGCTCGCGTTGAGCAGAAGCGCGCGTTTGACAATCTCGCGTGGATAGACCGGAACGTGGTCGACCGTGCCTCGGGCCTGCTCTTCATCGGCGATGAGGGTGTTCTTGCGATCAAGGAAAAAGACGCGAAACTGCTCTGTCGGCTGATGCGCCATGGTGGTGCGGCAGTATTCCAGAAGCGCGTTCCAAGAGGAGAGAACCGGTTTTTGCCTCATCCGCGTTTGGGACAGTCGATGCGCCGCCGCCTCGACGATCTTGAGTTCACACACCACGGCCTCCCCCACGCCGGTCATCGCCTGCAACCGATCAACCGGGGCGGAGATCACGCCGTTGAAGTCACCAAAATGCTCCAGCAGCGCGCGCGCCAAAGGCTTCACATCCTGGCGTGGGATGGCGCGGAAGAGCACCAACTCAAGTATTTCATAGTCAGGCATCGCATCCGCGCCGCCGCCCACAAACCGATCCCGCAAGCGTTTGCGATGATCGCGCAGATAGGATGGCGCCTTCTCGACAGGGCGCGTGCCCACATCGTCACTGTCAAAGAGTGGCAGGCCTGCTGAATCAAAAAAGGCATGAGAGTTTCCCATGCCTTTACTGTCACGCAAAACTGGTTAGCGAGAGGTTAATTTTTCATCCCGTCCCAGAAGCTTTTGACCGATGAAAAGAAGCTGTTGCTTTCAGGATTGTTGTTCTCGCTCAGCTCTGAAAACTCACGCAGAAGTTCCTTTTGGTGCGACGTCAAATTGACCGGTGTTTCAACCGCCAATTCGATGAACATGTCGCCCAAAGCACCACCGCGCAGAGCCGGCATGCCTTTGGAACGCAGGCGCATCTGACGGCCAGATTGCGAGCCTTCGGGGATCTTCACGCGGCTGCGTCCGCCGTCTATCGTGGGCACCTCAATGTCACCGCCAAGCGCGGCGGCGCTCATGGATACGGGCACGCGGCAAAAAAGGTTACTGTCTTCGCGTTCAAAGATCGCGTGGCTCTGCACTTCTATGAAGATGTAGAGATCGCCCGCAGGGCCGCCGCGCATGCCGGCCTCGCCCTCGCCGCCGAGGCGAATGCGCGTGCCGGTTTCGACGCCAGCAGGGATGTTCACGCTGAGCGAGCGGTCTTTTTCCACGCGGCCCGTGCCGTGACAGCCTTTGCAAGGGTTGTTGATGATCTGACCAAGACCACTGCATGTGGGGCAGGTACGCTCGACAGTGAAAAACCCTTGCTGCGCCCTAACTTTACCCATGCCAGAACAGGTCGGGCAGGTTGTGGGCTCCGCGCCACCCTCGGCCCCGGTTCCATCACAAGATGCGCACGCCACGGAGGTGGGCACATTGATTGTTTTCTGCAGGCCCGAATAGGCGTCTTCCAGTGAAACACGAAGGTTGTAGCGCAAGTCAGAGCCGCGCGCGGCGCGTTGGCGTGCACCGCCGCGTCCGCCGCCGCCCATGAAATCGCCGAATAGATCATCGAACACGTCCGAGAACGCGCTGGCGAAATCGCCCTGTTGGCTGAACCCGCCGCCTGGACGCGCGCCCGCGCCGGTTCCGCCTTCAAAGGCTGCGTGACCGAAGCGATCATAGGCGGCCTTTTTTTCCGGGTCCTTCAGAATGTCATAGGCTTCGCCCGCCTCTTTGAAGGCAGCCTCGGACTTTGGATTGTCCTTGTTGCGGTCGGGATGCAGCTCTTTGGCTTTGGAGCGATAGGCTTTCTTTATCTCGTCCGAAGACGCACCTTTGGAAACACCCAGGACATCATAGTAATCGCGTTTTGCCATGTGTGATCTCCTTAAACGTGGATCTGGCACAACGTCAATCGGGGGCCGCGTGGGCCCCCGATCAACTGTGATGCGGTGTTACGCACGCTTGTCTTTGTCGAGATCTTCGAAATCGGCGTCGACGATGTTTTCGTCGCCCGCGCCCGCCTCATCGGCCGCCATCGGCTCATCGTCGCCCTCATCCTGGCTGGCTTTGTAGATGGCCTCACCCAGCCGCATCGCGGCCTCCGTGACGTTCTGAATGCCGGCTTTGATCTTTTCGCCGTCGATATCGTCTTTTTCCAGATCGTCCTTGAGCGCGGCAATGGCCAGCTCGATCGCTTCGATCGTGGTCGGATCCACCTTGTCGCCATGCTCTTCCATCGACTTCTCGGTGGAGTGGATGAGGCTTTCCGCCTGGTTGCGAGCCTCGACCACTTCACGACGGGCCTTATCGGCTTCGGCGTTCTCTTCGGCGTCTTTCACCATCTTGTCGATGTCTTCATCCGACAGACCGCCAGAGGCCTGGATCGTGATCTTGTGCTCTTTGCCGGTGCCTTTGTCCTTGGCCTGAACCGACACGATGCCGTTGGCGTCGATGTCGAATGTCACCTCAATCTGAGGCAGGCCGCGCGGCGCGGGTGGGATATCTTCGAGGTTGAACTGGCCGAGGATCTTGTTGTCGGCGGCCATCTCACGCTCACCCTGGAACACGCGGATCGTCACGGCGGACTGGTTGTCTTCTGCGGTGGAGAAAATCTGCGATTTGTTCGTCGGGATCGTGGTGTTGCGGTCGATGAGACGCGTGAAGACACCGCCCAGGGTTTCGATACCCAGCGACAGAGGTGTCACGTCGAGAAGAACCACGTCTTTCACGTCGCCCTGCAGAACACCGGCCTGAATGGCCGCGCCCATGGCAACCACTTCGTCGGGGTTCACACCCTTGTGGGGCTCTTTGCCGAAGAACTTGGTCACTTCCTCAACCACGCGGGGCATGCGTGTCATACCACCGACGAGGACAACCTCATCAATGTCACCTGCGGAGAGGCCAGCGTCTTTCAGAGCGGCTTTGCACG
>CAKZYL010000434.1 GCA_937884705.1 uncultured Roseovarius sp.
TGATCGGCATGGGCACCACGGATGAGGCCACTCTGGGCTTTGCTGTGAGTATCGAATTTGAGGTAACAGCCCTTCGCGCTCAGACACTGACATCAAATCAGAATTAATACCCTTCACCCAGTGGCGCATAAAAAAGGCCAGCAACAACGGCTGGCCTCGATTTTTGTGTCAAAAGCCTTCGGCCTTTAACCCTGATACATCCGCCAAAGGCGAAAGGCGTGCGTCTTGCGAATTTTGCGGCTCGCGTTACTCAGCTTTGCCCGCTTCGATCGAGATCAGAACTTCAATCTCGTCGCTCACCGCGGGTGCGAACGCGCCAAGATTGAAGTCTGAGCGCAGGATCGTCGTCGTGGCATCAAAACCGGCCCAGGCCTTGCCCGACATCGGGTTCTGACCCGCGTTGTTCATTTTGGCGTCGAGAACCACCTCTTTGGTCACTTCATTCACCGTCAGATCGCCAGTGATTTTTGCGGTGTTGTCTCCGGTGACGTCAATGGACGTAGAGGCAAAAGTGATCAGCTCTGCGTCATCGGCACCGAAGAAGTCATCACCCATAAAATGCTCAAAGCGCCCTTCCCAACCGGTCAGCATCGACCGCGCCGGCATGGACACTGTGACGGAGGAATTCGTGGGATCCCCCTGATCAAACATGATCTCTCCTTCAAAGCCAGAGAACATCCCGTAAGTGGTGGAAAAGCCCAGGTGCTCATATGAGAACACGATTTGGCTGTGGCTTGCATCAAGTGTATATCTTTCAGGCGCAGCGATCGCTGCACCGGCAGACATCAGCAGCGCTGCGGCGATGGAAAGAGATTTCATTGGGGTGCTCCTTTTCAGACAATAAAGTGATGATGCAAAGGTAGACACCGGACAGACCCGATCAATTGATCACCCCTCAACAGATTGTGTGTGAAAAGAAACAGGAGCTGATCTTACTTTTCAGGTTTGCGCGTTTACGCGCTCGCCAGAACCGCTTTCAGGATCCGTTTTGCTGAGTGTGCCTGCATGGGCACCGCCATCAGCGTGGCACCCTCTGCATCCCACGCGCGCAATGAACCCGCGTCAAAGCGCAGTTTCTCCATATCCCCAAGCGCATGGGATGCCAGCACGTAAAAGCCACCCGTTTCATCTCTTTCCAGCACTCGAAAGACCTGCGCGTTTGCGTCAAACTCCAGATGGTACATATCCTTAGGAGCAATAGCCATCAGCACAAAAACAGCGGAACCGCCAAGAAACGCGATGGTTGCCCCAAGCTTCACAATAGTCGCTGCAGCATCCGCAGAGGCAAAAGCCCAAAGCCCGACGGCCGTCACAAACAGGGCGGCCCCGATGCAAAAACAGAAACCGTGCCAGAGCGTGCATGCCGCAAGGCCTGGCATCTCAGCCGACTGGCGCATTTTTGCGCGGTGGGCGGCTTGGCGCAGATGGTCTGCACTTGCAGTCAGATCGGACATTGACGCGGTCCCAATTGAAAGATGATCGTTGGATGCAATCAAGCCGCAAGATAAGGGCGGTCTTTGGGCATCAGACTGACAATTCAGCGACTCTCGCAGGCGCCTTGCCAAAGTGAGCCAAGCGTCGTATACGCCAGCTTCCTTTCGCTCATTTATTGAACCGCGCAGTCTCTCGTGGACGGGTTGCGAAAGGCAAATGGCCCGCCTTTGAAATGCGCCTTGATAGAAGTGGAGCACACATGCCGCTTTATGAGC
>CAKZYL010000435.1 GCA_937884705.1 uncultured Roseovarius sp.
TTGCAGCGGATACACGGCACAGGCGTGGCACCGGCCAAGTAGCTGTCGGCAAATTCGTCGATCACCGCATCTTTGAACAGGTTCTCGTAATCCAGCACGTAATGGGGAAAGCCCATCTCTTCGGCCACGCGGCGCGCATCGTGGATGTCGACGCCAGCGCAGCACGCACCTTTCTTGGCCAAAGCCGCGCCATGATCGTAAAGTTGCAGCGTCACACCCACCACGTCATAGCCTTCTTCCGCCAGCATGGCCGCGACAACCGAGCTGTCCACGCCGCCAGACATCGCCACCACGACACGGGTGTCGGCAGGGGCTTTGGCCAGGCCCAGGGAATTGAGATCAGAATCGAGCGCCATCACATCTTAGCTTTGGGTTGAAAGTACTGCGCAATATAGGAAAATCCTAATTACTCTCAAGGTGGTGTTTCATTCGGTGTTAAGTGTCATTGCGCATCCTTGGTCGCGTAATCACACGAGAAGCGCCATGTATCTCAAAAAAGTTGATGGGCCAAGATCTGTTAAGCTCCCTGATGGCACGGTGATGAGCCGTGCCGACCTCCCGCCTATGGAGACGACGCGCTGGGTTGCCTCGCGCAAGCTGGCCGTTGTGCGCGGCGTCATGCACGGGCTGATCACGCAGGATGAAGCCCTGGAGCGCTACAGTCTCAGCGATGAAGAGTTTCAGGAATGGCTCACATGCCTGTCGGAACGGGGCGCTGATGGCCTCAAAGCCACACATCGTTAAGGCGAAATCGTAAGGCGCACTAGACAACCTAGGGTAGATAGTGCAGTTTCTTTCCTATCGGTAACGTGTGATTAACCAATTCTTGGCAACCTAAGATTGAAGAGGACGGATAGTAGCGGAGACGAAGAATGCGCGTGCTTCTTGTGGAAGACGACCCGACGACGTCGAAAAGCATTGAGTTGATGCTCACTCATGCAAATCTCAACGTCTATACAACGGATCTTGGTGAAGAAGGCATCGATCTTGCCAAGCTCTATGACTATGATTTGATTTTGCTGGATCTCGGACTGCCCGACATGAGTGGCCATGAAGTGCTGCGCCAGTTGCGATTGTCGCGAGTCGAAACCCCGATTTTGATCCTAAGCGGCGAAAATGACACGGAAAACAAGATCAAAGGCTTCGGATTTGGCGCAGATGACTACCTGACAAAGCCGTTCCATCGCGAAGAACTGGTGGCCAGGATCCATGCGATCATTCGGCGGTCCAAAGGGCACTCCCAATCGGTCATCAGAACAGGCAAGGTGCATGTCAATCTAGACGCCAAGACGGTGGAAGTGGCCGGCCGCACGGTGCATCTGACAGGCAAGGAATACCAGATGCTAGAGCTTTTGAGCCTGCGCAAAGGCACAACGCTCACCAAAGAGATGTTTCTCAATCACCTCTACGGCGGCATGGATGAACCTGAGCTCAAGATCATCGATGTGTTCATCTGCAAGTTGCGCAAGAAATTGTCGGTCGCGACAGAAGGTGAGAACTACATCGAAACGGTTTGGGGGCGTGGATACGTCCTGCGTGATCCCGATCCTGCCACGAGTGACTCACCGCCCATCGCCGTGAGTGCCTGATCGCAGTGCTTGGCTAGGACCGCTCCGGTAGAATTGCAGGTTCTACGCTCTTCGAAAGCGCCTGATTGGCTGGACCAAAGGCACATCGCGCCCTATCACATCCTGTGGTAGGGCGTTTTTTCGTGATGCCCGCGTAATGATGCAGCGCCACATAAAGTGCGCCCCTTTGTGGGCATGACGAAGAAAAGGCTCGATGATGAGCGACAAAGACATCTCGCAGCTGAGCGAAGAAGACGCGGCGGAAGAACTCAAACAGCTAGCCGCCACGATCGCTGCGGCCAACACGGCCTATCACACGCATGATGCCCCAGAGATCAGCGATGCAGATTTCGACGCACTGAAAGCGCGTAACCTCGCAATCGAGGCCCGGTTCCCCGAGCTCAAGCGCAGCGATAGCCCCTCAGATCACGTGGGCGCTGCGCCATCTGAGGCCTTTGCCAAGATCACCCATGCGGTGCGCATGTTGAGCCTCTCCAACGCGTTTGATGACGCCGATGTGGCAGAGTTCGACGCCCGCATTCGCCGCTATCTGGGCCTGGCAGATGACGCGCCGCTTGCGTTCACGGCAGAGCCAAAGATCGATGGATTGAGCCTGAGCCTGCGCTACGAAGAGGGCAAGCTGGTGCAAGCGGCCACCCGTGGCGACGGCGAGGTGGGCGAGAACGTCACCGCCAATGCCCTCACCATTGATGACATTCCCGCCACTGTAGAGGGCGCACCGGACGTGATGGAGATCCGCGGTGAGGTGTATATGAGCCACGCAGATTTTGACGCACTCAACGCGCGTCAAGCCGATGCAGGTGCCAAAACCTTCGCCAATCCGCGCAACGCGGCCGCGGGCTCGTTGCGCCAGCTCGACGCGGCGATCACGCGGTCACGTCCTTTAAGATTTTTTGCCTATTCGTGGGGGGAGCTGTCCGAGCCCCTCGCAGAGACCCAAATGAGCGCGATTGAGCGCATGGCGCATCTGGGCTTTCAAACAAATGTCCGCACGCAGCTTTGCACCGGTGTCACAGAGATGCTCGATCATTATCGGAGCATTGAGCAAGCCCGCGCCACGCTGGGCTATGACATTGATGGCGTGGTCTACAAGGTCGATGATCTGGCGCTGCAGGGGCGTCTTGGCTTTCGGTCCACCACGCCGCGCTGGGCAACGGCCCATAAATTTCCCGCGGAGCTCGCATGGACCCGGCTGGAAGCGATCGACATTCAGGTGGGCCGCACGGGCGCACTCAGCCCGGTTGCGCGTCTGACCCCGATCACGGTGGGCGGCGTGGTCGTCTCCAACGCGACGCTTCACAACGAAGACTATATCGCAGGCAAAGATTCCAAAGGGCAGCCGATCCGCGATGGCAAGGACATCCGCGTCGGCGACTGGGTGCAGGTCTACCGCGCGGGGGATGTGATTCCGAAAGTCGCGGATGTGGATCTGTCGAAACGCCCCGAAGATGCGGTGCCGTATCAGTTTCCGACGATCTGTCCTGAATGCGGATCCGAGGCGATCCGGGAAGAGGGCGACTCTGTGCGGCGCTGTACGGGCGGGCTCAGTTGCCCGGCGCAGGCGGTGGAGCGTCTCAAGCATTTCGTCTCGCGCGCGGCGTTTGACATTGAAGGCCTGGGCTCCAAGCAGGTGGAACAGTTTTACCGCGATGGATGGGTGGCGGAACCGGCGGACATTTTTACCCTGCAAGAGCGCTATGGCGAGGGCATCCAGCAGTTGAAGAACCGGGAAGGCTGGGGCGATAAAAGCGCGAATAACCTCTTTCAAGCTATTGAGGAAAAGCGGAATATTCCGTTTGCGCGCGTCCTGTTTGCGCTCGGCATTCGCCATGTGGGTGAACAGGCCAGCACGCTCATTGCGCGCACCTACGGGGAGTGGGACGCGTTTCTGGCCGCGATGGATGGGGCTTCAGAGCATGCGGGTGAGGCCTGGGACGGGCTTTTGTCCATCGACGGTGTCGGTGAGGTGATGGCCAGGAGCTTGGTCACCGCATTCGCCCAACCTCAAGAGCGTCAGAGCATTGACCGGCTGACCGCGCATTTGGCCATCGAAAGCGCCGAACGCCCGGAGACTGATGGCAGCCCGGTGGCTGGCAAAACGGTGGTTTTCACCGGATCACTGGAAAAGATGACCCGCGCCGAGGCCAAGGCACGTGCCGAGGCTATGGGGGCGATAGTGTCTGGATCGGTCAGTGCCATAACAGATCTCGTGGTCGCCGGGCCGGGTGCTGGATCCTAGGCCAAAAAGGCGGAAGATCTGGGCATTGAAATGATCAATGAGGATGATTGGCTGGCCCTGATCGGCGCCGCGTAATCGAGATGGTGGGGCGGCCGGAAATCTTGTTTCCGCTCTTTGCAGGGCTTGAAACGCTGGACGGCGTCGGCCCGAAATCTGCGCAGAATTTCAAAGGTCTGGCGGTAGAAAAGCCGCGTGATCTGCTCTTCACGCTGCCCTATTCTGGCATTGATCGTCGCCCCGTGCCAACGGTGCAAATGGCGGATTTGCCGAAAGTCTTGACCGTTGAGATCACGGTGGGCCGGCACCTCGCCCCAAGCGCGCGCGGGCGGCCCTATCGCATCGAAGTGCAGGATGCGCAGGCCTCCTTTCACCTCATCTTTTTTCATTCTCACCCCGATTATCTCCAAAGGACTTTGCCTGAGGGTTCGCGTCGGGTCGTATCGGGCAAGGTGGAGCTCTTTGACGGCATCGCGCAGATGACTCACCCAGACTTTGTGGTGCCGCCGTCTGAGGCCCGCGAGATCCCGGAATTTGAGCCGGTTTACCCCAAGACCGCAGGCATCACGCAAAAGCTGATGCTCAAGGCAACACGGTCCGCCTTGGCGCGGGCGCCTGATCTGCCAGAATGGATTGATCCCGGTTTGACGGCCGAGAAAAAATGGCCCAGGTGGTGCGACGCGATTGACGCCGCCCATGCGCCCACAACGATAACGGCGCTCTCTCCGGAAGACCCGGCGCGCGCGCGGTTGGCCTATGATGAATTGCTCGCCCATCAAATGACGCTGGCCTTGGCACGTGCGCGGGTGCGGCGTGCGAAAGGGCGCGTGACGCAAGGCGACGGGTCGCTCAGGCAGGCCGTTTTGGCGGGGCTGCCGTATCGCCCGACCGGGGCGCAGACGCGATGCATCGCTGAAATTGCAGATGACATGGCGAGCGCGCGACGGATGAACCGCCTTTTGCAGGGCGATGTTGGGGCGGGTAAGACGCTGGTGGCGCTCTGCGCGCTTTTGATTGCAGTTGAAGCCGGCGGGCAGGGCGTGATGATGGCCCCCACCGAGATCTTGGCGCGCCAGCATCTCGAGGGGCTCCGGCCCTTGGCGGCGGCCGCGGGCGTGCGATTGGAGATCCTGACCGGGCGCGACAATGGCGCGGCGCGGCGTGAAAAACTGGCCGCGCTGGAGGATGGGGCGATCCAAATTCTCGTGGGCACCCATGCTGTCTTTCAAAAGGATGTGGTTTTTGCGGATCTGCGTCTGGCTGTCGTGGATGAACAGCACCGCTTTGGCGTGCGCCAACGGCTGGAGCTGGGGCGCAAGGGCGAAGATGCGGATGTTCTGGTCATGACGGCGACACCAATACCACGCAGCCTCTCGCTTGCGCATTACGGGGATATGGACATCTCCGTGCTGGACGAAAAACCGCCCGGGCGCAAACCGGTGACCACCGCGTTGATCAATATGGACCGGATGGAGGACATCACAGCCCGCCTGCGCCGGGCCATCGATGAGGGGCGTCAGGCCTATTGGGTCTGCCCATTGGTCGAAGAAAGCGAGCAGGTCGATCTGTCCAGCGCGGAAGAGCGGTTCAAACATCTCCGCGCGGTATTGGGCGAAGGAACCGTCGGTCTGGTGCATGGTCAAATGCCCGCTGAGGCCAAAGACGCTGCGATGCGGGCGTTTCAGACTGGCGAGACCGCCGTTCTGGTGGCAACAACCGTCATCGAGGTGGGGGTCGATGTTCCCAATGCCTCGATCATGGTCATCGAGCGGGCGGAGCATTTTGGCTTGGCACAACTGCATCAGCTGCGTGGCCGCGTTGGGCGCGGCGCGGCACAGTCGACCTGTTTGTTGGTCTATCAGGGCCCGCTGGGGGAGGCGGGTGAGCGGCGGCTCTCGACCATGCGCGACACCGAGGACGGGTTTGCCATTGCCGAGGTGGATCTGGAAATGCGCGGGGCTGGGGATCTGATTGGCACGGCGCAATCGGGCCTGCCGCGCTTTCGGGTCGCTGACATTGAACGTCAGACCGCGCTTATGAAAACCGCACAGCAAGACGCTCGAAAGTTGTTGCTGGATGATCCTGAGCTGACCTCTGAGCGGGGGCAGGCGGCGCGGATCCTGCTATGGCTCATGGAACAAGACCAAGCCATTCGTTTGATCGATGTGGGTTAAATCACCCATTCCAGTGTGAGAACAAAACTTCCTTGGAAAATCAGAGGCTTGCCGAGGATTGACGTAAAAAGTTCGCGTTTGTTCTCATAAAGTTCTTTACAAGACATGAATAAAATGAGAACAAATTAGCAACAACGCAAACATATCCGAGGCCAGCATGACCAAGCGCATCAAACACATCACCGCCCAAGCCCAAGACAGTTATCTCGGCGATATCGTCGGCGGTGCCGCATTGATGATCATTTTGGTGGCTGGCCTTCATTTGCCCGGCCTGTTCTGAAAACGATCTTCTGAAGACGATCTTATCGTATTGAAAGGTTCTGCCTGCGACGCTCCTGATCTCTCTCGCGCTCCTGCATCTACTGTCCCAACTTAGGATGCCATAGCGCACTGTCCCGCGCCAAACCGGGGTCCGCCTCATCCCCCCGGTTGAATACGTCCCGCGCGAGAAGTCACACCGGAGCAACGCATTCCTTCCGCCGCCGCTTGTTGCAAGCGCGCGGCGGTTTTTTTTGGTTTGGGTCCAGAGAATAACGGCGCGGGCGCGTGCGGGCGCTTCGGGATCACTTCAGCTGGGCGTCACGCGCAGGAGGCTTTGACCTCATCCATGGCCTCCACCAGCGCATCAAGCGTCAGCAAGATCGAGGCATGGCGGTTGGCAAACCCGCTCGCGGCGCGCAGAACTTCGAGCTCGTCAAATGGGGCGGGCGGACGTGCCGCATCTTCAGACAGCATCGCTTTTAGCGCGTCACGCGCAGTGCGCACCTGTTGCCGTGATTGCCCGATGATGTTGGACCCGACCACGCTCGCAGCGGCCTGACCCAAGGCGCAGGCCTTCACGTCGGCTGCATAGTCGGTGATGATCTCGCCATCGGTGGTGATGTCCACCGTCACGGTCGAGCCGCAGAGAGGGGCTCGTTTTTGAACGCTCACATCGGGATTTTGCAGACGCCCGACGCGCGGCATCATGGCGGCCAATTCCAAAATGCGGGCTGAATACAGCTTTATCAGGTCGCTTTCGCCGCTCATCTCTTTCCCTTTGTGACGTAACCCCATAAATAGTCGGCCAATCTGCAGACGCAAAGGACTTTCTGGCATGCTTGATCCAGACACGCTGAAACTGACGAAAGACGGCTTGATCCCTGCGATTGCACAGGATCATGAGACAGGCGACGTGCTCATGATGGCATGGATGAATCCGGCGTCCTTGGCGCGCACTTTGGAAACGGGTCGGGTTACGTATTGGAGCCGTTCTCGGCAAGAGTTGTGGGCCAAAGGGGACACCTCCGGCAACATCCAGGAGCTTGTCGATATGCGCGTGGATTGCGACCGGGATTGCCTGTTGATGCAGGTAAAACAGACCGGCCCTGCATGTCACACGGGCCGTCGAAGCTGTTTTTATACAGCAATCAGAGATGGTTCCGAGGTGGAATTGATGCGTCCTATGACGTGATTCTGGAAGCGCTCAAAGGCCCACCATCTCTCGGATTTGCGCCGGGGTAAGACCTGCATCTCTGTATGTCGAGATGGCGCGGGCATCATCACGTTTCGCAAGCCGCTTGCCTGCATTGTCACGGATCAGGCGGTGATGATGATAGATCGGCGTGGGAAACCCAAGCAACCGCTGCAGGAGGACATGGATCCCCGTGGCTGCACTCAGGTCTGCGCCGCGAATGACATGCGTGATGGATTGATCGGCGTCATCGCAGACGATCGAGAGGTGGTACGAGGCGCCCATGCCAGGGCGCGCGAGAGCCACATCGCCTGCCGTTCTGTCCAACCGGCCGATTGAGATGTCTCCCGGGTTTTCGCCTGTTTCCCGATATGAGAGGTCTTCCACCCGCGACAGGGCACGTGCCATGTCGATGCGCAGCGGCACGTTGGGCATCGGACCGCGGCACGGCTTTTCTGGTCGGCAGGTGCCAGGATAAATGAGCCCGTCCGGGCCGGAGATCGGTGCGCCTTCCTGCGGCGCTGAGGCCGCCGCGCGGATATCGGCGCGTGTGCAGGTGCACGGATAGAGAAGACCTTGATCCCAAAGGTTTTGAAGCGCCTCGATATAGCGTGGCAGACGGCCTGATTGTCGCCAAACCTCTGGTTGCCAAGCAAGGCCCAACCAATGCAGATCCGTCTTGATCAAGTCTTCCCACTCTGGACGGCTGCGCGATTGATCCAGATCGTCAATGCGCAGGTAGAATGCGCCGCCGGCAGAATGGGCCATCTCATGAGCAAGGCAGGCCGAATACGCATGACCCAGATGAAGAGGGCCGGTGGGTGACGGTGCAAATCGCGTCCGAAAAGTCATTCAATATCAGATCGCTGCGCCGCGCT
>CAKZYL010000436.1 GCA_937884705.1 uncultured Roseovarius sp.
GGTATCGAAGAAGTTGATGCCTGCGTCTCGACAAGCGTCGAACATGGCGCGGCTTGCAGCGGCAGCTGCGGTCCCGCCGAATTGCATACATCCAAAACACATGGGCGACGCGTCGTTACCGTCGAGTGCCTTCAGCCTAACCATACGTTGCATCCCAGATGTATTTTGCCTATTGGGGCCGATTAAACGGACCGCGTAAAGGTCTTGCGACAACCTCCGCGGCGTTTGCGTTCAGGTTTCGACCGTTACACCAAACGCACCAGTGATGGCCTTGGTCGAAAACGTCTAAGGAACTGACAGATGAATGCGAAACAGAAGTTCTTCACTGCCTCCATGCGTTGGCGTTTTGTTGCGGCGCTCAACCAGTTGCCCGCCGTTCTTTTCGATCACGCGGATCGAGGCCGTGTTTCCCGGGTCGGTCGTAAGGTCCACGAAGGTCAAGCCTGTGCGCCGCGCTTCGGGCAAGAGAGCGCCCAGACCTGCTGTTGCCAGACCCTCGCGCCTGCGCCACGGCACGACCGTATACCCGATATGTCCAAGACAAGTCGGCGGGAGGGCGTTGGTACCATGCTGCCATCTCAACTCGATACTGCCGCAAAAACCGTCGTGCCAAATCCAACGGCGAAAGCTTGGAAGACGCTTCACGAAACTGCCGTCTGGCAATTGGATATCGCGGCCGCGCGCGTCGGGATCATCAAGAGATGCGATGAAGCCCCCACGGTCTAAGGAGATCGCGCGCAATTCCTCTGTCGCCGCCTCTGGCCGGGTGGTGCGAGGAGACCAGCCGGTGTCAAGCGCGGCGCAATAAGCGTCCAGATACTCCAGCGACGGCGTGACGAGCCGCATCTACCGATACTTTTCGATGAACGCGTTTATCTCTAGCGCACGTATGTCGGGCAAAGCCGCCTTGTAGGTCTCGTAGCCCCAATCCCAAACGGCGATCTCTTGCAAAGCTTCGGCCTGGCTGTCAGTGAAGCGGCGCTTGATAAAGCGCGCAGGTACCCCGCCAACCACGGTGTAGGGGGCGACATCCTTGGTCACAACCGCGCCCGCGCCGATCACGGCGCCCGTCCCGATAGTCACACCTGCTGTCACGGTCACCCCGTGGCCGATCCAGACATCATGTCCAATGGTCACCCAATCGGCTTTGCGCCACTCGAAGAAGTCATAGTCATCCTCGCCCAGCCCATAGGCTTCGGCACGATAAACCGAATGGTGCTGCACAGCGCGCCATGTGGGGTGGTTTCCGGGATTGATGCGGGTCGAATTGGCAATCGAGCACATCTTGCCGATTGTTGTCCAAACGACGTGGCAGTCCTTGGTGATATACGACCAATCGCCCAGGGAGCCGTGTTTGAGCACAGTGCCTTTGCCGACCTCGGTCCACAGGCCAAGCTCGAAATCGTCAACAATGGCACCGTCGTGGATGGTGGGCACTTCGGACAAAGTGTTTTTGGAGCCGGCTCCGGCCATCAATGCGCGCCTTCCCATTTGCCGATCACCCGGGTGCGTATGAGGCCCGACAGGTAGTCGACGATGTAGACCATGGCGATGATCAGGAAGATGATCGTCCAGACCTGATCCCAGAACAGTCCAGCGATCCGGTCCGACAACATGAAGCCAATACCGCCTGCGCCTACGATGCCAAGGATGGTCGAAGAGCGGACATTGGATTCAAAGTTGTAAAGGATGATCGACAGGTGCACCGGCAAGACCTGCGGCATGATCCCGTAAAGGATCGACTGGAACCGCGATCCGCCCGATGCGACCACGCCCTCGACTGGGCGTTTCGATGTGTTCTCCAACGCTTCGGAGAAGAGTTTGCCGAAGGTGCCGATCTCAGACACCGCGATGGCCAGAATGCCCGCCAAAGGGCCGAGCCCGAAGGCGCGTATGAAGATGAGGGCAAGGATTAGGGTTTCGAATGCCCTGATGATGTCGTAGCCGCGCCGCGCTGTGTGACGCAGGAAGAAGATGCGCGTAATGTTCTTGGCCCCGAGGAAAGACACAGGGAATGCGATGATCAGACCCAGCACTGTTCCGAGGAACGCCATGGCAACCGTTTCGCCGAGGGCTGTGAACACCTCGACCCATTCGGGCCAGGTTTCCCACAGATGCGGTGGGAACATGAACGAGACCACAGTTCCGAGCCGCTGGAGGCCAACCCAGATCCGTTCAGGTGAAAAGTTGAAATCATAAAGGCACCAGGCAAAGAGCCCAATTAAAAGCACCCAAAGGCCGATTTTGCGGGCTCGTACCGTAGGCGTGTCGCGAAAAGCTTGCGGCTGCTTGTTCATCCAGTCTTTGATTTGTGCGTCGGTTGGGGTCATGTCGCTGGCCCTTTCTCCAGTCCGATCACACGGTGGCGGAGTTTTTCCGATCCGTAGTCAATGACCATGACGGTCACGAAGATGATGATAAATAGCGCCGAGAGGTCAGTGTATTCCTGCAACGACAGCGCCTCGCGGAATTCCTGACCCAGCCCGCCTGCGCCCACATAGCCGATGATCGACGAGGCGCGCACGTTGATCTCGAACCGCAACAGTGTGTAGCTGATGATGTTGGGCATGACCTGCGGCACGGCACCGTAGCGGATCTGGTCAAACCATGTGCCGCCTGCCGCCTTCACACCTTCGAGTGGACGCATATCGATGTTTTCGTTCACTTCCGAATACAGCTTGCCCAGAGCACCGGCTGTGTGAAGCCCGATGGCCAACACGCCCGCCATAGGCCCTACCGAAAAGCAGAAGACGAAGATCAGCGCCCAGACCAGTTCAGGCACGGTGCGCGCAATCTCAAGATAGCGCCGACAGATCCATAGCACCCATTTGTTGGGGGCAAGGTTGCGCGACGCTGGGAAGGACATCACAAAGCCGCCGAAGACGCCAAGAGCCGTTGCCATGAAAGCGATCAGGACCGTCTCAATCAACAGGTTCAACCAGACTTTCCAGCGCCAGAACCATCCGGCAAAATCAGCGCCAAGGCTATCCCATCGCAAAACGGGAAGCGTCTTTTCAATGAACTCTCCAAGGCGTGGCAGACCTGCTGGAATGATCCAGCGAAATTCACGAGAGCCGTCGACATTTGTCACCTGTGTGACTTTGAAGAAATCGCCAAGCCAGGCAGAGAAAGCAAAGAAAGCAAAAAACAGAACGCTGGCGATGAACCAGCCAAGCTTGGCCCGCCGCCTTTGGGCGGAATAGTCCAATTCGAATTGGTCCATGGGACGCAAAGGCGTCACATCAGCAGCAGCGGTCATTTCGGGTATCCCAGTAAGAATAGACCCCCACCGTATTGGCGGGGGTCCACGTCTATGATCTTATGAACGGCGCTGTTTTTTCAGCCAGTCGCGCATGTCCACGATCCACTGATAACGCTCGTGTGTAGCAGGCTGCCAGCCGACCTGCGGGTTCGGCGTGCCTTCGACTTCGCCGATCATTGCTTTGAAGGCTTCGGGGTCTTTTTCAGGCACATCGATCACCAGCTGCTGCATGGTGTCTTTGAGCTCTTGCGGTAGATTCACGCGCGCCGTGAACGGGCCCGATGTGATCTCGGGGCTTTCCCAGATCGGGCAGATCTCACCTTCGGAGATCATCTCTTTTTCGATCATGCGCTGCCAGCGGCCATCGGTGGCGTTATTCTGCCATGTCGCGGCTGCGTCAAAGGCGCCCTGGGCAACGCCAGCAACACCGGATTCGTGTGAGCCAGAGAAGGGAATGGCAGAGAAGAAGGTCTTCGGATTCACTTCCTTGGCGATGTTGAAGTAAGGCACAGCATAGCCTGATGTGGAGTCGGGGTCAGCAAAGGCCAGAACTTTGCCTTCAAGGTCCTGCAGCGAGGTGTAGCCGTCTTCGCAGCGCGTGACGACGACCGAGAAGTAGCCCGAGGAGCCATCCTGACGGATACGCGTCACCAGCGGCTCGACCTTGCCGTCGGTGGCGGTGTAGGCGGCAGCGTAGGAGGACGAGCCGAGGAAGGCAAATTCGATCTGATCGGCGCCGAGCGCCTGGATCACGCCATCATAGGCACCGGCGGTGAAAATCTCGACTTCGACGCCCAGTTCGCGCTCGAGATACTCTTCGAACGGTGTGTAGCGCGCAATCCGGTCTTTTTCGTTTTCACCGGACAAAATGCCGAACTTGATGACCTGGTAGTCGGTCTTCCAGTCTTCTGCGACGGCAGACGTGGCAAGCACGGCGGCCACTGCAGTTGTGATAAGGTATTTCATGGTCAGGTCCCCCTGGTTTGGTTTGGCGATTGGATATCTTGTCAGGCGGGCAGGGCGACCGATTGGGTCGACGTCACTGCCTCGTTGAATTCTCTCAGGCCTTCGAGGCCATAGATGTCACGCACCACATCGTCGGTCAGTTGCGCGGCGACACCGTCAAAGAAGACTCGCCCATTGCGCATCGCGATGATCCGGTCGCAATAGGCGCGTGCGGTGTCGAGCGTGTGAAGATTGACGAGAACGGTCAGCCCGTCCTCCTTATTGATCTGGCGCAGGCCATCCATCACAAGGGTCGCGTTGGCCGGATCGAGCGAGGCGATCGGTTCATCGGCCAGCATAATCTTTGGCTGTTGGACGAGCGCTTTTGCAATTGCGACGCGTTGCTGTTGACCGCCTGACAGCGTGCCGGCGCGTTGAAGGGCCTGCGGAACCAGATCGAGCCGGTCGAGCGCCTGCAGAGCCATCGCCCGCTCGGCATCGGTGAACTGCATAGCCATTGAACTGAGAAAGCCGTGCTCGGCTAGGCGCCCGATCAGGACGTTAGTCAACACATCCAGACGGTCCACAAGGTTGAACTGCTGAAAGATCATCGCGCAGTCGCGACGCCAATTGCGCAGATCGCGACCGCGCAGGCTGGTGATTTCTGAGCCCCCAAACGAAATCGACCCCTGCGTGGGGTCGATGAGGCGATTGATCAAGCGGAGCATGGTGGACTTGCCAGCGCCCGAGCGTCCGATGACACCGACGAACTGTCCTGGTTCGATCTTGAGTGTGACGTCATCGACGGCGCGTGTCTCGTCAAAGAGTTTGGAGACACCGGTAAGGGTTAGGGCAGCTTGGGCAGACATGGCGATTCATCCGAATGAATTTCACCCAGACTGTGATTGGCTTCTGTGACGTCCAAGAGTCCGTTTTGTAAAAATTTGGTTACGCGACTGCGGCAACTGCTGGCTGTTCGGCAGTTTCTGGCCCGGATCCGTTGGAAAAGATGATTTTTCCGGCTCCAAAGGTCTGGACCACGCGGTCTGCCGAATCGACGATCACCAAATCGGCGCGTTTGCCTGTAGCGATCGCCCCCCGGTCGGCCAAGCCCAAGGCTTTTGCCGGGTTCGTCGATGCCAGGCGCACAGCACCGACCAGACCATCCGGATCTTGCGGGGCGAGTGCGCGGATCGCGGGCAAAATCGCGGCGGGATGGTAGTCTGCAGCCAAGATATTAAGCAATCCAGCCGCATGGGCTTCGCGGGCTGAAAGGTTGCCGGAGTAGCTCTTGCCGCGCATCGCATTGGGTGCACCCATTGCAATCATCAGGCCACGATCTTTGGCGATTTCAGCGGCCTCATAGGTCACCGGGAATTCGCTGATCACCGTGCCGATATCCGCCATGAGATGCGACTTCTCGACCGTGTCGTCGTCATGGCTTGCCATGGCAACACAGTGCGATTTGCAGAGCCGCGAGATACGTTCAAGGTTTTCGAGAATTTGTTCTGCTGGCACGGCGTCTTTTATACGACGCTCGACATTGGCACGCGCGTCTTCTTCGCTGAGCCCGCTTTTCATCCGGTTGGCCACCAATGTCTCGACGTTGCGATACTGGCCTTGGCCGGGTGTGTGATCCATGACCGACACAAGATCGACAGCACCGGCGCCAAGTAAACCGTCGAGCGCTTCAATTGCTGCTGTGTACGTCATGTCAAACCGCGCATGGATCCGGTGATCAACGCGCAAATCTTGGATATTGTCTTTCAGCGCACGAATGATCGCGCTGGTATGCTCAAAGGAGCGCCGTTCTCCGTCCTTGGCACTGCGCGAGAATGACACGCCCGCATAGGCCGTCGTTACCCCAGCCGCGGCAAGGCGCGCATCCAGATGACCGACTGCGACTTCCATCGGGAAGTCCACTTTCGGGCGGGGCTCCAGTTCAAGCTCGATCATGTCGCCGTGCATGTCGATGAAGCCCGGAAA
>CAKZYL010000437.1 GCA_937884705.1 uncultured Roseovarius sp.
GGGGTTTCTGGGGCATGGTAGAGCTGATGCGCAAGCGGCCCGGGGTTAAGTCCACGCGCGTGTGCTACTCCGGCGGCGACGTGCCCAATGCAACCTATCGCAATCACGGCACCCACGCCGAAGGTCTGGAGGTCATCTACGACCCCGAGTTGACCTCTTACCGTCAGCTGCTGGAAGTCTTCTTTCAGATCCATGACCCGACCACGCCCAACCGTCAGGGCAATGACAGAGGCATGTCGTACCGCTCAGCGATCTACTATGTGGATGAGGATCAAAAGGCTGTGGCCGAAGACACCATTGCAGATGTGAATGCCAGCGGTTTGTGGCCGGGCAAAGTTGTGACGGAGCTGGAGCCGGTAGGCGACTTCTGGGAAGCGGAGCCGGAGCATCAGGATTATCTGCAGCGGTTCCCCAACGGATACACGTGCCATTTCTACCGCCCGCACTGGGTGCTGCCCAAGCGTGACGCGGCAGAATAACTTCGTTTCAATCGGATTTGGTGGCGGGTGCCACTGGTGCACGGAGGCGGTTTTTGCCTCCTTGCGCGGCGTACGAACTGTGGAGCAAGGTTTCGTGCGTTCATCGCCGCCAAATGACACGTGGTCTGAGGCGGTGCGCCTCTGTTTTGATGCGGACGCGATCCCTCTGAATGTGTTGATCGATATTCATCTGCGGACCCACGCGAGCACATCCGATCACAAGATGCGCGGCAAGTATCGAAGCGCGGTGTATACTCTTTCGGGCGCGCAATCAGACAGCGTGCGCGCGGAGTTGGCCGCGCTTCAGACGGGTTTCGAGGATCCTTTGGTGACCCAGGTTCAGCCACTGACAGAGTTCCGGCATTCCGATCCTCGCTTCCATCGCTATTTTGAACGCCATGAAGGCGGGCCGTTTTGCACACGCTACATCGACCCCAAACTGGCGTATCTCAGAGCGCATTTCGCCGAATACTCTGCTGCGGAAAGCGTGATCTTACCTACTTGACGAAAAGCTTGCGCGGGACATCGCATAGCGGCTCTGCGGCACCGGTGTCCCTGATCAAAATGGTCTCGGTGGTTTCGAGACCCCAGCTTTCCATCCACAGCGCAGGCATGAAGTGGAACGTCATGCCGGGTTGCAATACCGTTTCATCCTCGCTGCGGATAGAGGCCGTGCGTTCGCCCCAATCAGGCGGATAGCTGAGGCCGATGGGATAGCCGCAGCGGCCTTCGCGGTGAATGCCGTATTTCTGCAGAACCCCCAAAAAAGCGTTGGCTATATCGCAAGTGCGGTTGCCTGCTCGCGCGGCCTCAAGCCCGGCTTCGATCCCTTCCATCTGCGCTTTTTCGGCCTCGAGCATGTCTTTTGGCGGCGTTCCGAGAAACACTGTTCGGCACAGCGGGGCGTGATAGCGGCGGTAAACACCGGAGAGCTCGAAGAACGTGGCCTCGCCTTCGCGCATCTCATTGCCATTCCATGTGAGATGCGCGGCCGTGGCATCAAGGCCGGATGGGGTGAGCGGTATGATCGCGGGGTAGTCGCCCCAATCCTCGTCGACGCCGGTGATCCCCGCATGCAAGATCTCGGCCACAAGTTCATTCTTGCGCAACCCCGGACGGGCGTGATCCACCGCCGTCTGCACCACCTTTTCAGAGATGCGCGCAGCCCGGCGAATGAAGCCGATCTCCTCTTCAGATTTTATGATCCTTTGCCAGTTCACCAAAGCGGTGGCGTCCACCAATGTTGCCTGTGGTAGTTCCTCTGTAAGGACGGCATGGGCTTTGGCGGAATAGTAATAGTTCTCCATTTCCACACCGATCCGGGCTTTCTCCAACCCCAGATCGCGCAACCGGTTGGCCAGGTCCTGCATCGCGTGGCGTTCGGTTGATTGCACGTATTCATCGCCGTAGCCGAGGATGCTTTCATCCTGCATCCAGCAGGTCCGCCGCCCGCCAAGCATGTCCATGTACCGGCCCCACCAGATAGGATCGCCGTCGCGCCTCAGGATCACGCCCTGATGGACGTAAAACGACCAGCCATCATAGGCGGTCAGCCAGTTCTGGTTGGAGGGATCCGTGATGAAGATCGCGTCGAGGCCAGCCCGATCCATGGCCTCGCGCGTCCTGGCGACGCGGCGGTCAAACTCCGCTTGCGAAAATGGCAGGTCTTTATCGGTCATTGGGATCCCTTCTGATGGTGCCTAAACTCTGGCCGATTTTGCCTTTCAATGCCAAGCATTCCCGCCCATCAGATCGTTTTGGGTTGACCGCATGGTCTGTGTCTCTACGCTCGGTCGTTGGATGCTCTGCCAAGAGAGGCGCAGCGACATCAAATGTCGTTAAACGGCTCGAAAGTGTCGCTTTGTCTTTCTCGGACTGCGGAGATAACGTCTTAATTCGCATGGATCGCGGGCCAACCGTGACAGCTACTGACGGGGAGATGCCTTTGGCCGAATCGCAAAGCAGCGATGCGTTTGTCGCGTTTGAGCGCGTGCAGAAAAGCTATGACGGGGAAACACTCGTCGTCAAAGACCTGAATCTTGAGATGCCCAAGGGCGAATTTCTCACAATGTTGGGGCCGTCCGGTTCTGGTAAAACCACCTGTCTTATGATGCTGGCCGGGTTTGAAACGGCGACGCATGGCAAGATCCTTTTGGACGGTATTTCCATCAACAACATTCCGCCGCACAAGCGCGGTATTGGGATGGTGTTCCAGAATTACGCGCTCTTCCCGCACATGACGATTGCCGAGAACCTGAGCTTTCCTCTGGAAGTGCGCAAAATGAGCAAGTCGGATCGTGAGGCGAAGATAAAACGCGCGCTGGACATGGTCGAGATGGGTGCATTTGGCGGTCGTCGCCCGGCGCAGCTTTCGGGGGGTCAGCAGCAGCGTGTGGCGCTGGCGCGCGCCTTGGTGTTTGAGCCCGAACTCGTGCTGATGGACGAACCTTTGGGCGCGCTCGATAAGCAGCTGCGTGAAAAGATGCAGTTCGAGATCACGGATCTGGCGCATAACCTTGGCATCACTACGGTGTACGTGACCCACGATCAGACCGAAGCGCTGACGATGTCGGATCGCGTAGCTGTATTCGATGACGGGCGTATCCAACAAATTGATCCGCCTGACACGCTCTATGAAAGCCCGCAGAACAGTTTCGTGGCGCAGTTCATTGGCGAAAACAACACACTGGAAGGCACGGTCAAGGAAATCAAAGGAAAAGAAGCTCTTGTCCAGCTTGACGATGGTGAATTGATTGACTGCAAGCCGGTCAATGTGAGCCAGCCGGGAGAGCGGACACTGGTTTCGATCCGCCCTGAGCGCGTCGAGTTCAACAAGGACCGGCTGCAAGAGGGCACCCATATGGTGAAAGCCGAGGTGCTAGAGTTCATCTATATGGGCGATGTTTTCCGCACGCGCCTGAAGGTTGCGGGCAACGACAACTTCATCATCAAGTCGCGAAACGCGCCGGATCAGGTTCGACTGAAGCCCGGTGAACACATCGACATCGGCTGGCTGCCCGAAGATTGCCGAGCCCTTGATGCTGTTTGAGAGATCACCAGTTTTTCGCCTCGTGACATGAGGCGCGAAAACCCTGAGGCCTTATCGCTTTCACCCGTAGCGGAAGGTCAAAAACCAACAAACGGGATGACACTAGGGAGACCAAAATGAAAATGACCAAAACACTTCTGGCTTCGACCGCAATGGCGGCGATTGCTGGCGGCGCAATGGCCCAAGAGATGACAATTGTGTCCTGGGGTGGCGCTTACACGAAGTCGCAACAGCGCGCGTATCACGAGCCCTACATGGAAAAGAGCGGCGTTACGATCATCAATGATGACAGTGCTGCGGAAGCCGTGGCCAAGCTGCGCGCGATGAACGAAGCGGGCAACGTGACGTGGGATGTGGTTGACGTTGTCGCGGCGGACGCGATCCGCCTTTGTGATGAAGGCCTGGCAATGGAAATCGACCCCGACTCGCAGTTGGCGGCAGCGCCCGATGGTACGCCTGCGTCTGAAGATTTTGGTGACCTGCTGGTCAGCCCCTGCTTCATTCCGCAGATCGTTTATTCGACAACCTTCGGCTACCGCACAGACATGGTGGGTGGCACGCCTCCAACGGACGTGTGCGCCGTGTTCGATACAGAGACCTACCCCGGCAAGCGTTCTCTCGAGAAGCGCCCAATCAACAACATGGAATGGGCTCTGATCTGTGACGGCGTGGCGTTTGAGGAAGTCTACGACGTTCTGGAAACAGAAGAAGGTCAAAACCAGGCCCTGGCAAAGCTCGACACGATCAAGGATGACGTGATTTGGTGGTCTGCCGGTGCCGACACGCCTCAGCTTCTGGCGGACGGCGAAGTCGTGATGGGCTCCACATACAACGGTCGTTTGTTCTCCGTTATCGAAGAGCAGGACCAGCCGGTCGCGATGCTCTGGGACGCTCAGGTGTTTGACCTTGACGGTTGGATCATCCCGACCGGTCTGAGCGAAGAGCGCACGCAAGCTGCGTTGGATTATGTCTTCTTCGCGACAGACACGCAGCGTCTGGCGGACCAGGCCAAGTACATCTCCTACGGTCCGGCACGTGCATCGTCTGCACCGCTCGTAGGTAAGCACGCGGACCTTGGCATCGAGATGTCACCGCACATGCCGACAGACCCAGAGAACGCCAAGCGGACGTTCCTCTACAACTACGAGTTCTGGGCTGACTACCGCGACGACATCGACGCGAAGTTCCAGGCGTGGCTGGCACAATAAGCTGGTTTAACACTTCGGAGAGGGGCGATAACGCCCTTCTCCACCCGCGTTTCCGGGATTGACGGAAACGAACAAACGACTTGGGGGCCGCCTGAATGGCAGATGCAACACAGTCCGCGCCAATGCAATCGGCGCCGGTGCAAACCGGGCCCATGCTCGCCGCTGATGGCACGCCTCTGAAACAAAGCCTCGCGCGGTCTTTGCGCAACCAGAAAATTCGCGCTCTTGCGTTGATTGCGCCGCTTCTGCTCTTTGTTCTTTTGTCCTTTGTCATCCCGATTGGGCAGATGCTTTTTAAGTCGGTTGAAAATGACATTGTCGCGGACACGCTTCCGCTGACGGTTGCGGCCTTGCAGGATTGGGACGCGGCGAGCGGTGAGCTGCCGGATGAGCCTGTTTACGAGGCCTTCGTGACGGATATGATCGAAGCGGTCGCGGCCAAGCAGCACACAAGGCTCGGCACCCGTCTGAACTATGAAGAAACCGGTATGTCGTCGCTGTTCCGGAAGTCCGGGCGGCAGATCAGGCGGATCGACATCGCAGAAGATGCGCCGTTCAAGGAAAAGCTGATCGACATCAATGAAGACTGGGGCGACGTTGAGACCTGGTCTGTGATCAAGACCCATTCGGTGCGCATGACCAATGGCTACTTCTTGAACGCGGTCGACATGAAGCGGACACCCGAAGGCGCTCAATCCCAGCCGGAAGACCGCCAGATTCTGGTGAAGCTCTTTATCCGCACGCTGATCATGTCGCTTGCGATTACGGGATCGTGCATTTTGCTGGGCTATCCCATCGCCTGGATTATCGCCAACCAACCGGCGCGCATCGGCAACCTCTTATTGATCCTCGTGCTCTTACCCTTCTGGACATCGCTGCTGGTGCGCACATCCGCGTGGATTGTGATGTTGCAACAGCAAGGTGTGGTGAATGAGATCCTGGTTTGGCTCAACGTGATCGCCGATGATGCGCGTTTGGTCATGATCCGAAATGAGGTCGGCACCATCGTGGCCATGACCCACATTCTGCTGCCCTTCATGATTTTGCCGATGTACTCGGTGATGCAAACGATCAATCCAAGCTATTTGCGCGCGGCGAAATCCCTAGGGGCCACAAATTTCACAGCGTTCTGGCGCGTGTATTTCCCGCTCACCGTACCGGGCATTGGCGCAGGCTCGATCCTCGTCTTCATTCTCGCCATCGGTTATTATATCACGCCGGAGATCGTGGGCGGAACCAGCGGGATCTTTATCTCCAACCGGATCGCGTTTCATATCTCAAGCTCGCTCAATTGGGGCTTGGCGGCGGCGCTCGCCTCGATCTTGCTGGCCGCGGTGCTGATCCTCTATTGGGCCTACGACAAGATCGTCGGCATCGACAACGTGAAGCTGGGGTAGGCGCGATGGCAACGTTCAAACTCACCCATGTCGAACGCAAGCCGATGTCGTTCACGATGCCTGTCATTGCCGTTACGGGTTCCATAGCCGGATTTCTCGTTGGGACGGCGAATGGATCGGGCCTGATTGGTTTTCTGGCCGGGGCCGCGATTGCCGCCGCTGTGGCGTTCGTATGTATCAGCTTCCTGAGCGATGGCATGGAAAAGCTTGGCCGTTGGGGCCTCTTTGCGGTGCTTGTCGCTATTGGCACAGTGATGGGTGGGGCGCTGGGTTTTGTCGTCAGCGTGCTCTTCGGCGCGTTTTTCCAATGGTTCATCTACTGGATCGGCGAAGGTCGGTATCGCACCAAGCTGGCACCCTATCTCACGCCGGGGCAGGTTCTGTGGCATTTCTCTTTCAAGTTCATCTGCGGATCGATCTTTGTCTTTTTGATCACGCCCATCCTGGTGGTGATGCCTCTGAGCTTTAATGCCGAAGACTTCTTTACCTTCACCGAAGGTATGCTGCGGTTTGATCCTGAGGCCTATTCGCTGAAGCATTACCGCGATTTCTTCACCAACAATGAGTGGCAAAGATCGTTTAAGAACTCGCTGATCATCGCCCCGATTGCGACGGTGATCTCCGTCACACTTGGCACTCTGGCCGCCATCGGACTGAGCCAAAGCCACGTGCCGGGTCGCCGGGCGATCATGGCCGTGCTTATCTCGCCGATGATCGTGCCGCTGATCATCTCGGCCACCGGCATGTTCTTTTTCTACTCTGACATCGGCCGCTTCCTGGAAGGGACGATCGGCATCGACAAGACGACCGTGGGCTATATCAAGGTGATCCTGGCGCATGCCGTGTTGGGCATTCCGTTCGTCATCATCACGGTGACCGCGACGCTGGTGGGCTTTGACCGCTCTTTGACGCGGGCGGCGGCGAATATGGGGGCGGGGCCGGTGACGACATTCTTCCGCGTGCAAATGCCGCTCATTCTGCCCGGCGTGATTTCAGGCGGGCTTTTCGCTTTCATCACATCCTTTGACGAGGTGGTGGTTGTGCTCTTCGTTGGGTCTGCGAGTCAGAAGACCTTGCCGTGGCAGATGTTTACAGGACTGCGCGAACAGATCTCGCCCACGATCCTTGCGGTCGCGACGATCCTTGTTGTGATGTCGATCCTGCTATTGCTGACGGTAGAACTGCTGCGCCGCAGGTCAGAGCGCCTCCGCGGTATGAGCCCGGCTTAAGCCGCGGTCTTTGCGGCTTCTTCTGGGCGCACAAACACGGGCTTTTCCGCGGACGACATGTCTTCGCGATAGACATAACCGCCTAACTCAAAGTCTTTCAGACCAGATGGGTCCGTCAGGCGCCGCTGAATGATGAACCGGGCCATGGCGCCACGGGCCTGCTTGGCGAAGAAGCTGATCACCTTGGGGCCGGTAGGTTTGTCTTCCATGAAAACCGGCGTGATGACGTCGAGCTTGAGCGCGTCTAGCGCAACCGCTCCGAAGTATTCCTGGCTGGCACAATTGATCAGAGTGGAGGTGCCCGTCGCCTCCGCCTGTTCGTTTAACGCATGGGCAATTTTTGCGCCCCAGAAGTCATAGAGAGATTTGCCTCTCCGCGTGGCCAGACGGCTGCCCATTTCGAGGCGGTAGGGTTCAATCGCATCCATCGGGCGCAGAAGGCCGTAAAGCCCCGACAGAATGCGCAGGTGGTCCTGGGCCCAGGTCATTTCATCTTGGTCGAGAGAGCGTGCTTCGAGCCCGACATAGGTATCGCCCGCAAAGGCCAAAGCCGCCGCCCGACGCTCCATCGTTCCGAACGCCTTGAACCGCTCCTGATTGAGCTTGGCGAGGCTTTCGCTGATCCCCATCAGCTTTTGCAGTTTTGGCTTGGACAGGGTTTGCGCCTTTTTCACCAATTGAGCTGTGTCCTCGGGAAAGGCGGGAGACGTTGTTTCAACGCCGCCGACCTCGGACATATCAAGCTTTTTGGCAGGGGATAGAACGATCAGCATAGGCAGGCCTCCTTTGTCATGGATTTAGTCCGCCGTCGCGATCACGTCCAGAAAGGCCGCGCCAAACCGGTCATTTCGCCGCTCTCCCAACAGGCGGGCCATGTCGCCTTCGTTGCGCGGGCGGGTCTGAGCCACTCGGGCGACCAGCGAGGCCGAACAACTCAGCGGCTTTTCAAGGCCGTCGGGCCCGTGATGCAGATCGGTCTGCACAGCCATGAGACGGTCATAAATCTCACCCTCTGATCGCCCAGCGAGTTTGCGGCGCGAGGGGTGCATTTCTTCGCTATCCCCATTGATCACATCCAGGAAGGTGCGCCCGTACTGTTCCAGTTTTTTGGCGCCGATCCCGTTGATCTGCGCCATTTGATCGAGGTTCGCCGGGCGCGCTTGCGCCATCTCAATCAAAGTGCGGTCGTTGAAAACAATGTAGGCGGGCAGGCGCGCCGCCTCGGCCAGTTCCCGGCGCTTTGCCTTGAGTGCGGCAAGCAGAGGTGCGTCTTCTTCAGAGACAAGCGCACGAGCCTCGGGCCGGGCGGGCGCGTTTGCCATGGCATCCCGGCGCAGCTCAATCTGTGCCTCGCCGCGCAGGATCGGGTGGGCCTTCTCCTGAATGCGCAGGGCCCCGTGCCGTTCAGGATCGGGACGCACCAGATCCAAACCAGAGATCTGCCGAAACACGGCCTGCCAGGCGCGTTTGGACATGTCCTTACCCACGCCAAATGTTGGAAGGCTATTGTGTCCGCGCGCTTTGACCTTGTCGGTCTCGTTGCCTGTCAGCACATCGATCAAGTGCCCTTGCCCAAAGTATTCCCCTGTACGCAGCGCGGCAGAGAGGGCCTTTTGCACGGTCTGGGTGGCGTCATAGACCTCGGCTGGTTTGTCGCAAAGGTCGCAATTCCCACAAGGCTCGGCCTGCTCTCCGAAATACGCGAGCAAGACCTGCCGGCGGCATGTTGTGGCCTCGGCCAGACCAAGCAGGGCATTGAGCCGCCCATGATCGGCGGCGCGGCGTTCTGGAGGGGCAAGCCCTTCGTCAATCTGGCTGCGACGTAACCTGATATCGTCAAACCCAAAGAGCGTGAGTGTCTCTGCAGGCGCGCCATCGCGGCCCGCGCGGCCGATCTCTTGGTAATAGGCCTCGATCGACTTGGGCAGGTCGGCATGCACGACCCACCGGATATCCGGCTTATCGACGCCCATACCAAAGGCCACCGTGGCCACAACGATCAGCCCGTCTTCGGCGTTGAAGCGTGCCTCTACGTGGCGGCGCGCCTCGGCCTCCATACCTCCGTGATAGGCGATGGCGTTGTGCCCGGCCTCACGCAGCGCCTGAGCCAGCGTTTCGGTCTTGGCCCGCGTGCCGCAATAGACGATGCCGCACTGACCTTTGCGCGCCGCGATGAACTGGGTCACCTGTTGGCGGGGCTGGTTCTTCTCGGCGAAGGCGAGATGAATGTTCGGACGATCAAACCCGTGCAGGAATGTCGAGGGCGCGACACCGTCAAAGAGCTTCTCGATGATCTCTTCGCGTGTTTCGGCATCGGCCGTGGCGGTGAAGGCGGCCAGCGGTACATTTAAGGCGCGGCGCAGCTCGCCGATCCGCAGGTAGTCGGGCCGGAAATCATGACCCCATTGCGAGACGCAATGCGCCTCATCCACTGCGATCATCGACACTCCGATCCGTCGCAGCATGCCAATGGCGGACCCTGCAGCGAGGCGTTCGGGCGCGATGTAGAGAAGCTTCATCCGCCCGGCATCAAGCGCCTCCCAGACCTCTGCTGTCTCTTCTTCTGTATTGCCAGATGTGAGCGCGCCCGCCTCGACACCCACCGCCTTCAGCGCGCGCACCTGGTCGCGCATGAGCGCGATCAGAGGGGAGATTACCACGGTCACGCCGTCGCGCATCAAGGCTGGCAATTGAAAGCAGAGCGATTTGCCTCCGCCTGTCGGCATGATGGCCAAAGTCGGCGTTCCCGCGGCCACGGTATGAACGATCTCTTCCTGTCCTGACCGGAAGTCAGAGAATCCAAAAACGTCTTGCAAAAGCGTGGCAGCGCTGTGCATGGGGGACCCGTAGAATTTTAATCAACTGCTCGTTGGATATGAATCTCGCACACTAAGATTCGGTAAACAAGGCCGGGTCAGCCGAGCGTGTCAGAAATTGTTTGCGATGATGATTTGCAGGGCGATCACGCCGATCAGAGCCACCAGTGGCGCAAGGTCGATGCCGGACATGGCTGGCAGGATCCGTCTGATAGGGCGGTAGAGAGGTTCCAGGATCCTGTTCAGCCCATCCCAGATCTGTGCAACCAAGGGCTGGCGCATGTTGAGCACTTGGAACTGGATCAACCAGCTCATGATCACCTGAATGATGATAAACCACCAGACCACGTTCAAGATCAGCAGCAGGATCTGTCCGAGTGACCCCATCTTCGCATTCCTTCAGCAATAACAGCGCTAGACCTATGCGGCGCCGCGCCGGAGTGCAAGCTTTACGCGAGGTTTAGGTTGACGCGGACAGGGGTCAGCGTCACCTCCCCATCATCTCAACACGAGGATGATCCCATGTACCCTGTCATTCGCATGGCGCATCAGTTTTTCAAAGTGCGGCGCATGCCGCGCCTGGCACCTTTGGACACGCATGTCACGCAACACAGGTGTTGGCCATGGGACATTGATATCTTCATGGAGCTGAACAACGGGCGCGCGCTGACGCTTTATGACCTAGGGCGCATTCCCTTTGCGGTGCGGACGGGTCTCTACGTGCAGCTGCGCAAGAACAATTGGGGTCTGACGGTGGCGGGTGTGGCTGTGCGGTATCGTCGCCGCATCCGGATGTTTGAAAAGATTGAAATGAATTCGCGTTTGGTGTCCTGGGATGATCGGTTTTTCTACATTGAACAGTCCATGTGGAAAGCCAACGGCGAATGCGCCAACCACGCGATGTTCCGCACTGCGGTGACGGATACCAATGGGATCGTGAATCCGTTGCGTGTGGCCGAAGTGATGGGCGTGGCGGACAACCCGCCGCCTTTGCCGCCCTCGTTTCAGGCATGGTCGCAGGCCGAGGATCAACGTGCATGGCCGCCAGAACGCGCCTAAGGCCTTGAGGCGCAGACGAAACGCTTGCCAGTCGATGGCTTAGCCTGTCTAGTCTTCATCAGATCAACGGGGGCCAGAATGACGGCGCGCAAGCGGATTTGGGGCTGGTTCTTTTTTGACTGGGCAAGTCAGCCCTACAGCACCCTTCTGATCACGTTCATTTTCGCCCCCTACATCAAAGAAATCATCGGGGATGGGGCCCAGGCGCAAGCGACATGGGGGTTCACTGTCGGCGCGGCCGGGATTTGCATCGCTCTGATGGCCCCGATCCTGGGCGCCGTGGCGGATATCTACGGCAATCGCATGCGGTGGATCTGGGTGTTCTCGCTCTTCTACGTGGTGGGGGCGGCGGGGCTCTGGCTCGCGGAGCCGGTGGACTACCCGCTGATGCTCATTCTCTTTTGCTTTGCGTTTGGTCTTGTTGGCATGGAGTTTGCAACGATCTTTACCAACTCGATGCTGCCCGATCTTGGGCCACGCGAAGACATCGGGCGCATCTCCGGCAAAGGCTGGGCTTTCGGCTATACCGGCGGCTTGCTGGCCCTCGTCGCGATGCTGCTGCTCTTCGCGGAAAGTGCGACGACCGGTAAAACCCTGCTGGGCATTGATCCGATCCTTGGGCTTGATGCCGCGGCGCGCGAAGGCACGCGATTTGTTGGCCCGTTCACGGCCATCTGGTATTTGATCTTTGTCATTCCATTCTTTCTCTGGGTGCGCGATCCAAAGCCTGCACAAGCGCCAGAGGGCGCCTTGCGCACCGCGCTGAGCGGTCTGGCCAATACCATCAAAACCCTGCCACAGACGCCCTCGCTCTTTGCCTATCTTGGCTCTTCGATGTTTTATCGCGATGCTCTCAACGGGATGTATTTCTTCGGTGGGATCTATGCAGCGGGTGTTCTGAATTGGACCATCATTGACGTGGGCATCTTCGGCATTCTCGCGATCCTCGCCGGCGCGGTGTTTGCCTGGATCGGGGGGCATGCAGATGACAGATTTGGCCCCAAGACCGTGATCCGGATCTGCATCATCGTTCTGACAATTGTGTCCGTGTGCATCATCTTCGTCAGCCGGGACAGCGTGTTTGGCATCGCTGTCGATCCCTCTTCGCGCCTGCCGGACATTGCGTTTTACGTGCTTGGCGCGATCATCGGCGCGGCGGGCGGTGTCATCCAGTCGGCGAGCCGTTCAATGATGGTACGCCAGGCCAAGACCGGGCGTATGGCAGAAGGTTTTGGGCTTTATGCCCTCACTGGTAAGGCCACAAGCTTTGTCGCGCCGCTCTCTGTCGGGGCTGTCACCAGCATCAGCGGCTCGCAGCAACTGGGGATTACTCCGCTCATTCTTCTTTTCCTGGTGGGGCTTGTCCTGCTACGCTGGGTCAAGACAGAAGGGGACCCAGGCCCATGATGCGCCGGTTCAAACGCTTTGCCGTTTTGCTTCTGCTGGCCGGATGCGGTGGCGCAGCACCCAACAGCGTGGCCGAAGATGTCCGGCCGCTGGTCTCTACGCAAAGCGTGCCTGCAGCGATGCAAGGCGTGCGCGCCAAACAGCTCTTTGGTGCCAAGACGAACGCGTCCGCGCAGTCGCCCGCGCCGCTTGGATCTTACGCGAAAGGCTGCATGGCGGGGGGTATGCAACTGGCGGAAACCGGCCCCACATGGCAGGCGATGCGGCTGTCGCGCAATCGCAACTGGGGCCATCCGGACGTCATCGATTTCATTCAAAAGCTCTCTCGATCCGCGGCTGCGCAACCGGGATGGAACGGGCTTTATGTGGGCGATATCAGCCAGCCGCGCGGCGGTCCGATGCTGACGGGGCATCGCAGCCATCAGATCGGGCTCGACGTCGATATCTGGATGCTCCCGGCCACGCGGCTTGATCTGACGCGCGCCGAACGGGAGAGCCTGTCGTCCATTTCATTGCGGCGGCAGGGCGGTGCCTTCACCAATGAGAATTACACGCGCCAGCATCATGAGATTATAAAGGCGGCGGCGAAAGACCCGCGCACGGCTCGGATTTTTGTGTTCCCCGGCGCCAAAGTCCGCATGTGCAAAGAAGAGACAGGCGATCGAAAGTGGTTGCGCAAAGTGCGGCCCTGGTTCGGGCACCACTATCATTTCCATGTGCGGCTCAGCTGCCCCAAAGGCGCGCGCGGCTGCGTCAACCAGGATCCGCCGCCAGAGGGCGATGGCTGCGCCGATGCGCAGGAATGGGTGGACAATATGATCAACCCAAAGCCCCCCGCGCCACCCGATCCCAATGCCCCACCGCCGCCGAAGCCGCGTGGTGAATTGACGATGTTTGACCTGCCCGGACAGTGCATTTCGGTGCTGCAATCCCAGTAAGCCACGCATTTTGAGGTTTCCTACACCACGCAAAGCCATTAAAGGCCAAACTCTCAGCTGAAAACGCGGATTGTGGACATGGAAAAAGCTCATTTTATCGGCATCTTGGCGATGGCTGCCATTGTGGTTGCATCGAACATTTTGGTGCAGTTTCTCTATGGTCAGTGGCTGACCTGGGGTGCGTTCACCTATCCGCTGGCGTTTCTGGTTACAGACGTCATGAACCGCGTCTACGGTCGTGTTGCGGCGCGTCGGGTGGTTTTGGCGGGCTTCGCTGTGGGGATCGTCTGTTCCTTCATCGGCACGCAGATCGTAGGCGAGTTTGGCCCGCTGGTGACGCTGCGCATCGCCATGGGTTCTGGCCTTGCCTTCCTGACCGCGCAACTTCTTGATATTGCAATCTTTAATCGCCTCCGCGAGGGAACTTGGTGGCGCGCGCCTATGGTGTCTTCGATCATTGGCAGCAGCGTGGACACCGCGCTTTTCTTCACCATCGCCTTTTCCGCATCGCTCACTTTCCTTGAGCCTGCCAATGATGTGAGCTGGTCCGGTGAGATCCTGCCGCTCTTGGGCATGGGGCCCGAGGCGCCGCTTTGGGTGTCACTCGCCGTGGCGGACTGGATGGTGAAATTGGTGCTGGCTTTGATCGCATTGGTGCCATTCCGCATCATCGTGGGGTCACTTACCGCGCGGGCCACATGATTTTCTTTTGACAAATCGCAAAACTGTGCCACCGTCATGTCAACGTCAACAAATCGAAAGGAGGTGGTCCAGTGTCTATAGAGGTATTGGAGAGAGGTGTCGGAACAGTCAGGGAGGGTGTCGTCTAGGGCAGACCCTGGGCGTAAACGCCCCTGATTGGTGAGCCTAACCGGCCACCTCCTCGAAACTCTAGAGGGCCGCTTCCTACCGGGGCGGCCCTTTTGAATTGGCGGAACAGCCTACGTCTGTTTTGCGTCGGTATTACGTCGATATGACGAGCGGAATATGAGAGCGGTCGCAGATGCTCCAGATCAATGATCAGATCACCATAGAAGACTGGGAACTGACCGAGCAGTTCATCCGCGCCTCGGGCCCGGGTGGGCAGAATGTGAACAAAGTCTCGACCGCCGTGGAGCTGCGCTTTGAGGCGGCGCGTTCTCCAAACTTACCTGACCCCGTGAAGCGGCGTCTGAAACGGTTGGCGGGACGGCGTTGGACCACTGATGGGGCTTTGATCCTGCAGGTGGACACCACGCGCAGCCAAGCCCGCAACCGCGCCTTGGCACGGGATCGATTGGTTGAGCTGATCCGCAAAGCCCTTGAAAAACCCAAACCACGAATTCCGACGCGGCCGACCTTTGGATCCAAGAAACGCCGCCTGAAGGCGAAGAAAGTGCGTGGTGAGGTGAAGGCGCTGCGCGGACGGGTCGACCGAGAAGAGTGACCTGCAAGGATGGTGATCCTAACTCCGTCTTTTCCATAGTGTCGGTCAGCGCTGGCACGTCTCAAGGTTGGGGTTGTGCCAGACCTCGACGTCGATCCGTGGCAAAGGCGGTCGGCCGAGGATGGTATCGCTCAATTTCTCGGCAATCATGATTGTCGGGGCGTTGGTGTTGCCATTGGTGACAAACGGCATGATCGAGGCATCCACCACGCGCAGACCGGACAATCCGTGCACCCTGCCGGCCGCGTCAACTACCGCGCCACTATCGGTATCCGGCCCCATGCGCGCGGTGCAGGACAGGTGCCATTGAGTGTTGATGTGGCTGTTCAGAAGAGCGTTGAGATCCGCATCAGATTGCGCAGCAGCGCCCGGGAAAATCTCATCGCCTTTGAGGTCCGAAAATGCGGGCTGTTCGACGATTTCGCGAACTAGCCGGATGCCTTTGAGCAAAAGAACTCGATCCCTGTCATCCTGCAGGTAGTTCACTTGGATCCGAGGCGGGTCGTCGGGAAAGGATGACCGCAATCTGATGCTGCCACGGCTGTGCGCGCGCATCAGCCCGACATGAATTTGAAAAGCGTGCTTTTGCAGCGGTTCCCATGTCTGATCATCAACTGCAATGGGCGAGATGATGAGTTGCAAATCTGGATAGGCGACGCCCGCTGCAGACCGCACGCAGGCCACCGCCTCGAACAAGTTGGAGGTCACGATACCCCGCCGCGCCACCAGCCATTCCAACCCGGCGGCGAGCTTTGCCAGAGGTCTTGTTTTGGGCCAGAAGGACACCGGCTGGAGGCAGTCGAATTTCAGCACAAAATCCGGATGGTCATTGAGGTTCTGGCCAACACCTGGAAGATCGTGATGCACCTGAATGCCGATGTCCTTCAGATGATCCGCCGGACCGATGCCAGACAGCATGAGCAGATGCGGAGAGCCGACCGCGCCGGCGCTTAGAATGACCTCCTTGGCAGCGTGTGCTGTCACGACTTGGCCGGTTCGGTCCTTATAGGTGACGCCGGTGGTGCGACGCCCGTCAAATGTCAGTTTGCGGACATGTGCGTGGGTGGCAATTTTCAGGTTGGGTCGTTGCCGTGCCGGATCGAGATAGGCCTTGGCGGTGCTCCAGCGTTCACCGTTGTAGACAGTGCGGTCGGAGACGCCGAACCCTTCTTG
>CAKZYL010000438.1 GCA_937884705.1 uncultured Roseovarius sp.
GCATGTCAGCGCAATCCTGAAACGTCTTGGTGTGAAGAACCGAACAGAGGCCGCATTGCTACAATCCTAATAACGCGGCGCTAATGAGACCATGGACTACGCGGCGACCAAACTTGCGTATCTTTCAGATCACTTCGATGTTGTCTTCGACACGGTTGGCGCCTTGGCTCCTCGGCCGGCCCCGGCGTTACTTTCTCAAAACGGGTGTTTCCGGCCGCTGAATTTCGGATTGCGGGAGATCATGGCCGCCCTCCTGAACCCGTTGCGCTCCCGCAAGGTGCGGCTCGCCGTCAAAACCGATCGCACGGAGCACCTTGTGGATCTCATTCGGATGATCAAAGAGGGCAAGATTGAACCGCAGATTCATCAGATGCTCTCTCTTGATCATGCCCCGGCTGCACAGCTCTTGCCGCATGGCTGATTGGTCCACCGATAGAAGCAAAACGGGTCCTCAGTTCGTCGCACCCCCTCGGGCCAACCGGACGCGCTCGGAAAAGCTCAAATAAAGCCGAATTGCAGATTTAGAGCGATGAAAACGAGGGTTAAGCCACCGACCCACCCAAGACACTCTCGGATCAACCGCCGTTGGTTGATCGCCTCTGCCATAGTGCCGCCTAAATAGGCCACAATCAGATCAGATGGGAGCGCCGTCAAAGGGACAATTGCCCCGAGCGTCAAGAGCTGCAATTGAAGATTGGCGTCCGTTCCGTCCCAACTGACATCGCTCACAAAAGGGGGGAGAAACAAAGCAAAGAACAGCAACGTCTTTGGGTTGAGGACTTCCACAAGCACGCCCTGGCCCACGATGGAAAAGATTGATCGCTGTTTCAGCTTTTCCGTTTCGAACGTCTCATTTGCTTTGGAACGGGCCTCTCTGATCATGCCGATGCCCAGCCAGATCAAGTATGCAGAGCCAACGTAACTGAGCCCGTTCAGAAGCCATTCATGTCTGGAAAGAAGTGCGGCCAAACCCAAAGCCGTGGCCACAGCCAGAATGACGCCACCCAGTCCCAAACCGATTGCGGACGCCAAGCCTGCAGCCCTGCTTTGGCCCACGCTGTGCGAAAGAACATAAAGCATAGATGGCCCCGGGGTGGCGCTCAGAGCGAGGCCCGCAAGCGTCACAGAAACGATCGCATCAAGCTGTGGCATGCATTAACCCAAACTGTTGTTCAACCGATCTTCAAACGGATTGGTCACAACCAATGGCGTGCCGTTTGCGTCTTGTGATGTGTTCAGGCGATTGCCCTTGCGCAGATAGGGAAAATCACGGATCAGCATACGTTCCAGGTGATGACCGGCGACAAAAGGTTCATACTGTACTGGGCGATCAGCACTCACCAACTGTTTGAATGGCTTGATCACAGTATCGTAGTTGGTTGCCACAAAGTAAGGCAGCGAAAACCGTTCCGGCCTGAGGTTCAACACGCGGTGTGGCGTGGATCGCAGCAGTCCATTGCTCCACGCCTCGAGCATGTCGCCGATGTTCACGACAAATACGTCGGGATCGATTGGCACATCAATCCAGCTGTCTTCTTGGGTCAAAACTTGCAACCCTTTGTTGCGGGTGTGCAGCAAGGTCAGACATTCATAATCCGTGTGAGCGCCCATGTTTACGGATTTATGATCCTTCGTATGCTGTTGCCTCACATAGTGCAAAAGCCTCAGCTGAGAGATTGGTTTGCTCATGTGCTCGCTCATGGTGCCGCGTGGCAGGCCAAGATGGATCTCAAGACACGAGCTAATCAACCGACCAAGCGCCGAAATCTCGCGATAGTATTGCGCGACGGTTTCCTTGAACCCGTCCAGGTCCGGCCAAACGTTCGGACCCAGAAGGCGATTGCCTGAACGGTAGTCTACATCGTCCGCTGGCAGATCAAGCCCGAGGTCAAATGCTTCGTAACTTCGGTTTTTTTCATCGGGGTAATCCCCCTTTTCCGTGAACGGAACATAGCCCCGGTGATTTGAACTCAGACCAATGTAGTACTTTCGTTTGGTCTCGTCAGGCAGGGCAAAAAAACGAGCAGCTGCCTGATACGTTGCCTCAATGAGATCCAGATCAATCCCGTGATCGGAGATCTGAAAAAAACCAATCGTTCGCGCCGCCCATCCAATCTCATCAGCGATGTTTTGAACTTGCTTTTCGTCGCCACTTCTTAATCCCGAGACGCATATCGTCGGGATATGCGTCACACACTTTCTAACATTGTTCAAAGGTTTCGTGCCTCGCTTTTAAGTGGGGTCAACCAGTCGCAATTGTTAACTCACCACCGCTAGCGGACTAATGCTGGCCGGAAAATACAGTCGAAACGTGGTCCCTTGATCAGCGACCGAGTCGACTGTCACCGTTCCGCCGGATTGTTTCATGAAACCTAAGACTGTGGATAACCCTAGGCCAGCTCCTATACCGTCGCCCTTCGTCGTGTAGAAAGGATCAAAGACCTGCTCCAGGCGGTCCTTTGGTATTCCTTTGCCGCTGTCTTGCACACGCAGGCAGACATATCGACCCGGGATCAAATCCAACCCTCTTGATTGAATGTCTTGGATTGAAACCCGCGCATTCGCAGTGGAAATTTGAAGATTTCCGCCATTTGGCATGGCATCCTGAGCGTTCAGCAAGAGATTGAGCAAGGCTGTTTTGGCCGCATTGGCATCGACGATGACGGGCCACGTTTCATTTGCAGCTTTCAAGTTAAACTGAATGTCTGATGAAAGAATGTGCCTGCTCCATTGGCACGCGTCCTGCACCAGAGCCGAGAGATCCGTGTCCTCAGCGTTTAGGAAAGACTTCTGCGAAAACGACAGCATGCTTTGAACCAAGTGAGCGGCACAATTTGATGCCGCTTGTGCCGCAGCGAGGCACTCTTTGCCGTCTTGCTCACTGACTTCGGCCTGCAGGAGTTCAAGATTGCCAGAGATCACCGTCAGAAGGTTGTTAAAGTCATGGGCGATCCCGCCCGCCAAACGTCCAATCGATTCTAACTTCCGCGCTTCGAAAAGTCGGGATTCAAGCGCTCTTCGATTGTTCGTTTCTTCGGTCAGTTGTGCATGCGATTTCACGAGATCTTGGTAGCGCTGGTTGGAGCGGTCGGCTTCTTCAAGCAGCTCCAGTTTCGCGCTCGTCATCGCAGCAATCGTGACCAACACCTCCATTTCAGTGTCGCCGAACGCGCCTGGATTGGGATGCTCGCTGTCAATGACCCCAACCACACGGTTGCGAAAAACCATCGGCACGCAAATTTCTGAACGCGCTGGTTGGGTATCCGCAATGTAGTCTTGATCCTCCATCAGATCGTCTACGATGATGGCGCGTCGTTGCTGAGCCACGCGGCCGGTTATTCCTTCGCCGAACGGAATTCTCAGTGGATTGATGATGCTCCGTCCAAAGGGGTTTTTCTCTCCCATCGCCGCGACCTGGATAAGTTCGGTTTGGTCAGAATTGGCCTCATAGATCACGCAATCTACAAAATTGAGGCGGCCAACGACATTTTGTGCGACGTACCAAAAGAGATCGTCGGCGCTCGGAATGCTCATAACATCCACGGCAAATGCATTCAGTATTCGAAGCACCTTGGCTTCAAACGCTTCACCGTGATGTCGAGCAATAAGTGATGTTGTACCCGTCAATGCCAAGCCCCCTGCATTCGCCACCCAAACCACACTAACGACGATACATCTATAGAGATAGTAAAAAAAAACCACTCAACTTTCACGCCCCTACGCGATCAAAATGCCACACGGGGTCACTTTTGGTGTTAAGTTGCAACAGTTGGCGGACGGCGGCTTCGACCAGCTTGGATTTGAGCGGATCTTCGTGAAGTGGTCCTCCAGTCTGTTTCGGAGAACAGGTAAAACCGCTTCAAACCTGCGATGGAAGCCACACTGAAGTGTCTTGAAATCAACGCTAACTGAGGTTTTGAACGTCCGTTCGCCCAGATAGTGACCCGGAATTCTCCGCTCACGCTCTCCACAACAGGGTCGCTGCCATTGGTGCAAAAACGGGTTACATTGAACCGGGCAGACCTGGTCGAAAGAGCACTGCGATAGCGCCAATGCCCACTTCCGCGACGACTTTTTGAACGTCGAAATCTTGTAAAACCTGAGCTATGCGCAAATCCTGGCCGAACAACAGAGAAAACAGCAAACGACCGCGTAGTGCCGGTGGCTGAAAGCGCTCAGGGCGAAAAGGAAAACACTCGGCTTAGCCTTGCTGAGATATCTCACGCCCCGCCTGACCACGCAGAATCCGCGCGAGGTGGAAAGCCGCCAGATACTCTTTCAACGTCTCATCCGGCTGCGTTTGGGTATTCCCAGGCCGTCACCACTTTGCCGATGCATCGGTTTTTATCAAGCCAAGGTCGCATCGCCAACCAAGCGATTGGGCCGCGATAGGCGCGCAGGTGCAAGATTTCGACCGCGCCGAAAGAGCGCAAGAGATCAATCATTAAGTGTAGTGTGAAAATTGGCGCTCGGTATAATTGTTACGGCTTTGACGCGACAACAGCCGCAAAGCAGTATTTCGCTCAGCATAAATTATTGCAAATTCTACATAAATTAAGGCTGCAAGCGCTGTGGCGCGTATCAGACCAGCATCATTCTGCCGCGCTGTTTGGATGGAATTGACGGAAAATCACTGGCGTGACTATCAAGTATGGACCGTCAGCGTCGTTGAGGAGACATCAGTTTTATCCCCATGAAATGATGGAGTTTCTGTCGGTGAACGATTGAGTGCGGTCTGCATCTAAACGCGGTTAATTCCTGCAATCTGCAGCAACGGGGCATCTTTGTGCCGCGCTGCGGCCCTGCGATCTGTTGTCGTGGGCATCCGTTTGGGAGGTCAAAGCAATGACGAGTGAAAAGTTCGGTTCTGAAGTGACGAGTGATCAGTTTGAGGGTGATGACCCTCAAAAGACAACGTTGCGCGCGAAGGCCGTGGACCAATCGGACGCGATTGCGCTGGGCTTAGACAACTCGCAATACGGAGATGTCGATCAAGGGTTCATTCTGGATTTAGAGGGTGGCAATGATCTTATTCGTGCTTTTGGGACGGCGGGAACGCTCTCGGATGGCGGGGTCACTCTGGGTGCAGGTGTGCTGCACAATCAAGGTGGTATCATTGATCTGGGCAATGGCCAGAACCGCATCGTCGCAGAAGGCATCGCCACGGGTACAACCGACAACCAGGTCGAAGCCTATGGGTATTTGACCACGCAAACGATCGGCGGCACCGGTCGGGATGTTCTAGACGGCACAGCAGATGCCACAGGCGGGAACATTGCGACGGCCAGCGGCGTGCGCGTCGGCACCTATGAGGACAACACGGTTGCCGTCGAAGGTGGTGAGCCCTTTGGCAATGAGGCAGGCAGGGTTGATCTGGGAGACGGTGTTGGCCGTATCCTGGGCGCAGCGACAGGCACAACCACCAGTGACGGTGTTGGTACGTTTTTCAACGACGTGAATGGCGTGCTTGTGGATGTTGCGAGCAAGGTCGAGACAGGAAGCGCGGCTGACAGCATCATCGGACGCGCTGAGGCCACCGATCTCGGCGTGGGGGGTGGCAGTATTCTCACCCGAAATGCCATGTCCGCGGATGGCGTGGAACTGCGCGGCGACGTTTCTTTGGGTGGCGGGGCCGACCAGATACGCGGCATGGCGGAAGGCGTTGCAACCAATTCTTTCACGGTGGTCGAAGGCGTCGATATCGGCCTTGGAAACAACCTTAACGCGGCTCTGGGCGGCAATCCAAACCTTGTGAATGTGATCCCCGTGGTGAAATTGGGTAAGGGCGCAGATAAGATCACCGGGCAAGCGTCTTCGTCGGTCGAGGGGAATGAGGCTGGCACGGTCTCTGCGGGTATTCAGAATGTTGGAACAGTGAACGCAGGCGCAGGCGATGACATCCTGCGCGGCGCGGCCACAAGTGTCGTCATGGGTGGTCAGAATGGCATCCGGGGCGCTATCGCGGACGGGGTGCAAAACTTCGTTATCAACGAAGCGCTGCGGGTTGATCAGGATGGAACCATCAACCTGGGCGCGGGCGACAACGAGATCCTGGGCCGCGCTACGGCCCAAGGCGAGGAGTTCATCGCATTTGCAACCGGCATAGCGGGCGGTGTGCTGACTGCAAAAGGGGGTGATGATCTGCTCGATGGGCGGGCGAGCGCGTCCGGTAGAGATGAGGTCGGCTCCATCGGGGTCTATCTGGTCGATGCAGATCTTGGTGCAGGCGACAACCTGATCCGCGGGCGGGCGATGGCCGAAGGTGCGGCATCTACTGATGCGCGAGGCATCTCTGTTGGTTTGTCCGATATTGACGATGACAGCCTGCAAAATCCCCAAGACAGCAGCCGTGTGCAGGCTGGTCAGATTGGGCGTCTTGTTTTGGGCAGCGACAATGACACGCTCTCGGGTACGGCCAATGTCACCGTCGCTGCGCAGGATGGGGATGAGATTTTCTTTGTCGGCGGCAATGGCATCGTGAACGACGGCGGACTGATTAGTCAATTTGAAGAGCTGCTGAAAAGCATTGGCAAAGACCTGACCAATTTCGATGCAAGCGATGTTGAGCGTATCATTGGCGATCTTGAGACCAGCACTTTGGACACAGGAGCAGGCGATGACACGCTGATTGCGAAGGTCACGCTCAGCGTTTCTCAGGACGGCCAAGGGGCCGATGACGACCTTGAGGTCATCGGCGATGGCATAGAAAACGCGGGCTTCATGACCCTCTGCGATGGTGACGACGAGGTCAGGGTCAATGTCGATGTGACCTCAACCGTTGTGGGGGCCAAAGGGCTTGCGGACTCGCTCGATAACAGCAGTGTCGGCATCATTACGGGTCTGAACCTCGAGGTGAACCGTGAGACGGTTTTTGACCTTGGCAAGGGCAATGACCGGTTCACCAGCAACATCTCTGCAACTGCCGTTGACGATCTTGCTGCCGCTGATGGTCTCGGCAATCGCGGCACGATTTTGGCAGGAACCGGCGATGACAGCTTTGATCTCAAGGCCGAGGCTCGGTTCGTCCTGGCCAATGAAAATGATAGTGAGCAGCAGGAAGGCATCGCAGACGGTTGGGAAAACCGCTCAGATGTTTTTCTCGGCGCAGGTGATGATACGGTGAATGCTAAGGCCAGTGCCTTTGGCGAGGGCGTTCTGACCATTGCAGAAGGGCTCGAAAGTCGAGGGCTTTTCGACACGGGGTCGGGCGATGACCGTCTTGATCTCAAAGCGACCGCGACCACGGCGGCAGTATCGCCGCGAGGTCAGGCCGCATTGCCCGACAACCTGACGCAAGCGGCGGGTCTTCAGACCGAACAGATCGAAGAAGGTCGGTTTCTCACCCGTGGCGGCAACGATGCTGTGGTCGCGCGTGCCGTGGCCAAGTCAGAGGCGAAAGCAGGCAAAGATGCCAATGGTGTTCTCTATACCCCGTCGACATTCGCCTTCGGCATCAGCCAGATGACGGCCGATGCAAACAATACCGACAGCGCTGCAGGAACAGGGCTTATTCATACCGGTCGCGGTCAGGATATTTTGGATGGCACTGCGATCGCAGACGGTAAACACGATGTGGCCGCTTTCGGTTTGCTCTTTGAGAACACGAAGACAGGCGCAGGCGCTGACGCGCTCAATGGGTCTGCGAGAGCTGTCAGTGGCGATGTGGCTTTGGCCACGGGCATTGCGGTCGGTCTGGAAGATGACGTGTTCCTGAAAACCAATTCGCTGGGCGGCAGCTATGGTTTGGGGACCGAAGCCGGGAAACTGAACACCGGCAAGGGCGTCGACATTTTGACAGCCAAAGCCACGGCCAAGGGCGATCTATCAGCCACGGCACGCGGCATTGATGGAGCGAACGGCATCATCAATCTTGGCACCGGAGCCGACAAGATCACCGCAGACGCCCGGGCCAATGTCACAAACCCCAACGGTGACGTAGAGGCCATCGGCATCTATGGCGGTGTCATAAATGCCGGCGCCGGGGACGATGACATCGTGGCGCGCAGCAACACGCGGCTTGTGGGCGATGACGGCAAAAACCTCGCTGGCGGGCAGGGTTTTGGCGGCGCAGTGCAGATCAATCTTGGCAAGGGTGATGACACGATCATGGGCTTTGGCGATGCCAGTCTTGACGGCGGTGACGGCTACGACACGCTGCAGTTTGAGTTTTCGCTGGAAGAGTTTGTTAAGGGCGGCGGGGTGATCGAGGATGGCAAATTCACCTTTGCGGGCAAAGTCCTGGACACTGCCAACTTCGAAGAGTTTCAGTTCAATGTAGACATCGAAGACCGCGCGAACACGGAGGAACATCCTGATGAAGTGCAGGTGTTTGAAAGCCTGACGGACTTGGAAATGGCGTTTGACGAGCTTGTTTTTTGAACCTTGCCAGGAGCGTTTTGTTGGACTGCGAACGACTACAGTCCACTGGGGACGGGCGATAGTGATCGGATTGCGAGTCCCATTCGCAAACGGGTGAAGCCTACTGGCAGTCCATGATCCGGCGATGTTTGCGTCATTCTGAGACTGCCGCGACCAGTGCCGCTCTCGGATCAGACTTCGAGGACCGTGCTGCCCGTTGTTTGACGCGCCTCCAGCGCTTCGTGGGCCTTGGCCACATCGCTCAAGCTGAAGCGCTGTCCGATGTTTATCTTCACGTCGCCGGCCAGCACCTTCGTTGCCAGCGCCTTTGCCATGGCCTGACAATTCGCGTGATCTGCGATGTGGGTAAACAGCGTGGGGCGGGTGATCTTGAGCGAGCCTTTCTTGCCCAGAAGGCCCACATCAAAAGGTGGAACCGGGCCGGAGGCATTGCCGAAAGAGATCATCATGCCGAGCGGTTTTAGCGAGTCGAGGGATCCTTCGAACGTGTCTTTGCCGACCGCGTCCATGACCACATCGACGCCTTTGCCACTGGTCAGATCTTTGACCTGTGCCGCCCAATCTGCCGTTCGGTAGTTGATGCAATGCGCCGCACCATGATCAAGGGCGAGCTGGCATTTCTCATCCGTGCCTGCTGTTCCGATCAGGGTGATGCCTTCGGATCGCGCCCATTGACAGGCCAGAAGGCCCACCCCGCCTGCCGCAGCGTGAAAGAGGACGGTGTCACCTGCCTGCAATGGCGTGGTGCGGTTGAAGAGATACTCAACCGTCAGGCCCTTCAGCATCATCGCGGCGCCTTCTTCGAAGGAGATCCCATCGGGCAAGGGGCAGACCTGGGCGGCAGGCATCACGCGGGCCTCGGCATAGGCACCGGGCGGGTTTGAGGCATAGGCGGCGCGGTCGCCAACCTTGAGATGCGTCACGCCTTCGCCCACGGCCTCGATGACGCCGGCCGCTTCCATGCCCATCGCGTGGGGCAGCTGGAGCGGGTAGAGGCCGGTGCGCTGATAGACATCGATGAAATTCAGGCCGATGGCCCTGTGCGCGATGCGCACCTCGCCCGCGCCGGGCTCTGCCACATCCACATCAACCAACTTGAACTGCTCCGGGCCGCCATGCGCGTCAATGATTGCGGTCAATGCCATCTGAAATCCTCCTTCTTCGTGCGGCCATCCGCGAGCGATCTGCGCCACGTTCGCCGTCTATTCTGGTCTTAGCTCTGTCTGCGTTTGAGGGCAAATACCGCAGGCTCGATCCGCGCCTAGCCGATAAACTCGCAGCCCAAAGTGCGGCGGAGGGCATCGCTCAGCTCTTCCACGGTATCGGTTGAGACATACATACCGCCCGTCTGATCCGAGAGGCATTTGGCCACCGAGATGCCTTCGGGGAAGCTCATCTCATCCTGGCTTTCGAGGCCCATGCGGTCGGTATCCACCCGGAAGCCGATCACGTGCACGGTCAGGTCTGCCCCAGTCGCGGCCAGGTTGGCACCCAAGGCGCAGGGCATGCCACCGCAGGTATCATTGCCGTCCGTGACCAGCACGACGATGCCCGGGGTTGTGCGGTAGTTGAGCACATCAGCGGCCTCGCGCACGGCCTCGGTCAGCGGGGTGAGGCCGTTGGGGTCAAGCCAGGCGATGGCCTCCATCACGCGCCCGGCCGCATCGGGAACAGGCTCGAACTTGAGGTTTATGCCGTCGCAGGAATTCTCGGGCCCGGGCCCGTATGTGATCAACCCGATGCGCCGGATCGGGGCAATTTGGGGCATGGCATCGCGCAAAGCGGCGCGCGCGTCATCAATCCGTTTGGGCTCGTCAAGCTGCAGACCGAGCTCTGCCATGGAGGCCGAGCCGTCAAACACGAGCATCGCGTCGCGGGTGCAGTCCTGAGCGTATACAGGAGACACGTGAGGCAGGAGGCCGGCCAGAAGCGCAGCGCAGGTTGTGAGTGGGCGTTTCATGTGAGGAAGAGATAAATCTTTGCGCGATAGGTCAACTGACAGAGCCGTGTGGTCGACCCGCCCTGCCCCTGATTTGGCATGGGTCTATGCTGAGAGAGCCCCCAAGATGCCTGGCTGGGGCGGTGTCGGACGCGCAGCAAAGCACTGGCACCCCATGAGCCACGCAACGACATTTTGTTGCGCGACCTGTGATGATTGCGATAACACTGGATCAAAGAGCGAGAACAGGACCTGGAATGTGAACACCCACCGCAACCGGACTTTGACCCTGCGCGATGTTTCTGAGGCTTCGGGCGTCTCGGAAATGACGGTGAGCCGCGTTTTGCGCAACCGTGGAGATGTCTCGGATGCCACGCGGGAGCGGGTATTGGAGGCGGCCAAGACGCTGGGATATGTTCCAAACAAGATCGCGGGTGCTTTGGCGAGCCAGCGCGTTAATCTAGTGGCCGTGGTCATTCCCTCGATGTCGAACATGGTGTTTCCCGAGGTGATGTCGGGCATATCCGACACGCTTGATGAAACGGGTTTGCAACCGGTTGTCGGTGTCACGGGCTATAGTCGCGATAAGGAAGAGCGCGTTCTTTATGAGATGCTGTCCTGGCGGCCATCGGGCGTGATCATCGCGGGGCTTGAGCACTCGGAGGCCAGTCGCGCCATGCTGTCGGCTTCGGGCATTCCGGTGGTCGAGATCATGGACACGGACGGCACCCCGGTGGATTCGGTCGTCGGTATTTCGCACCGCCGTGCCGGGGAGAAGATGGCGCAGGCGATCCTCAAGGACGGCTATGAACATATCGCGTTTCTGGGCACCAAGATGTCCACTGACCACAGGGCGCGTAAGCGGTTTGAAGGCTTTACCGAGGTGTTGGCCAAGGCCGGCGTCGAGATTGAAGATCGCGAGTTCTATTCGGGTGGATCAGCCCTCGTCAAAGGCAGAGAGATGACCAAAGAGGTGCTGGATCGCTCCACAGATCTAGATTTCATCTATTACTCAAACGATCTGATTGGCGCGGGCGGCCTGCTGTATTTGCTGGAGCAGGGCTATGACATCCCTGGCGAGATGGGGCTTGCCGGGTTCAACGGGCTGAACCTGTTGAAAGGGCTGCCGCGGGAATTGGCGTCGATGGACAGCTGCCGCTATGAGATCGGCAAGACGGCGGCGGAGATCATTTCTCGTCGAGTGTCTTCTGACGGTGAAGGCGCGTCTGAGCGGATTATCCTGGAGCCGAAGTTGAGCTATGGGGATACACTGCGGCGGCATTGAAGCAGACGATACAGAGTGCGTTTGTCAGGCCGTGGCGTGGCGATCTGACCTGACGCGGCAGCGCTTTATCCTGATGTCTCGCTGAACATCTGAACTGCATCCTGCAATTGCGATTTCGCCAGGCCCCGGGACGGCCTGACGAACGCGCGGCGGCCCGAGGGCCTTGATTCCGCGCGGTTGGTCCGTTGACGTGAGATTCCCCATTTACAAATCACACGACTCTGCCGAAATGGCAAAAACCGCAGGGAGAGTGCTATGAGGGTTGGGTTTATCGGACTGGGCAATGTGGGCGGCAAGTTGAGCGGGTCTCTGTTGCGCAACGGCATTGATCTGGCGGTGCATGATCTGGATCCCACGCTGGTCGCGGGTTTTGTGGCCAAGGGTGCCACAGCGGGGGAAAGCCCGGCCAACCTTATGCAGACCTGTGATGCCGTGATCACCTGCCTGCCGTCGCCGGCGGCCTCGGACGCGGTGATGCAAGAGATGCTGCCCCATGTCGGCCCCGGCAAGATCTGGATGGAAATGTCGACGACGGATGAGGCCGAGGTGAAGCGCCTTGGTGGGATGGTCATCGACAAAGGCGGCGCGGCGGTGGATTGCCCGGTGTCGGGTGGATGCCATCGCGCCGATACCGGCAACATTTCGATCTTTGCGGGCTGCGATCGCGCCACGTTTGACCAGATCCTGCCGCTCCTCAAACAAATGGGACGGCGCATTTTGCATACGGGAGAGCTTGGCTCGGCCTCCGTGCTGAAGGTGGTGACGAACTTCCTGGCCACGGCGAACCTGATCACCTGTGCCGAGGCGCTGGTGACCTGCAAGGCGGCGGGGATGGATCTCAACACAGCCTATGAGGCGATTAAGATCAGCTCGGGCACCTCGTTTGTTCATGAAACGGAAAGTCAGGTTATCCTGAACGGGAGCCGCGATATCTCCTTCACGATGGATCTGGTGCGCAAGGATATCGGGCTCTTCCAAGAGGTCGCCGATCGCGCTGGCGTGCCGCTTGAGATGAACCCGCTTATGATCAAGATCTTCGAGGATGGCATCGCGCGCTACGGGGAGCGGGAGCTGTCGCCCAATATCGTTCGCCGCTTGGAAGACGCGACCGGCCTTGATGTTCGCGCGCCGGGCTTCCCGCCGGAAATGTCGGATGATGAACCCGAAGAACCAGGGTATGAGGTGATCCCTCAGGGGACAGACAGGGCGCTATAATCTGCAGCCCAAGCGAGGCGTTCTTGAGGCGGAGACATTAACCTTCTTTCCCAGTTTTAATTGACGGAAAACACCCTTCCCTCCCATATTCGCGCGGGGCGTGTGGGATTTGTGTGATGTTGTTCTTTTTAGGGCTGATGGGCCTGACCGCAGTCGGCGCGACTATGATGTTGGGCGGTGATGACGCCGAAACCGTACCTTCGGAAGATGATGATACCGAAACGCTAGAAGAGGGCGACCAGGAGATCACCGATCTCGGTGATCTTATTCCGGACGACGACGTCCCAGAAGTTGAAACACAAATTGAAACTGACCTGGACGCTGAGACCGGGCCCGAGCCAGACATAGACGTCCCAGTCCAACCAGATCCTGATACCATCGAGGAACCAGAGCCACTAGTAGATGGCTGGACCATCCAAAAAGGCGACGAAAGTGACGATCACATCGATGGCACCGACGGCAATGAATTCCTTCTGGGCTACGGTGGAGACGATGTGATCAACGGCAATGGCGGCACCGACGAGATCGAAGGCGGCGAGGGTGACGACACGCTGTCAGGCGGGGGTGGCGATGACGCGCTGGATGGCGATGACGGTGATGACCATCTCATGGGCGATGAGGGCGATGACACCCTGAGAGGACATTTCGGCGATGACCTGCTGGAGGGTGGCGACGGCGACGACAGTCTTATCGGCGGACAGGGTGATGACACGCTGGAAGGTGGGGCCGGGGATGACGCGCTGCACGGATACCATGGTGATGATGTGATGCGGGGCGGCGAAGGCGAGGACACCCTCTTTGGCAGCCTTGGCGATGACGTTTTGCTTGGGCTGTCTGAGAGCGGCGAGGATGACGGCGTGGTCGACTTCCTCAACGGGGGCGAAGGCGATGACACGATTTTGGCCGGCGCCAATGATGTCGCCAGCGGGGGTGAAGGCGCGGACACTTTCCAGTTTGGGGGCCAGTTTGAGAATTGGGACGCGGAGGACGGGCCTGCTCAGGTTATGGATTTTGAACCAGACCAAGACAATCTGGTTGTCCTCTACTCAGAAGGTGCCCCAGAGCCTGAAATCACAATCGAAGAAGATGAAGGTAAGAGCGACGTTTACCACGTCATGGCGGATGGCGAGGTGATCGCCACGGTTCATAGCGAGACGCCTGTCACCCAAGACAATATCGCCTTGGTCGGGCAAAGCGCCGCGTAGATGATCTGATCTGACACTGCGCACAAGTGGGGCGCGCCAGCCTTTCTAAAGGACAGCCAAGGCACTGCATTTCGCTTGAGAGAGCCGAGATCAGTAGCGTTTTGGCTCAAAAAGCCCCTTCCATTCTCATGGATTTCCTCCTATGTGCTGGCATCCCCACGTGAATTGGGGAGATCTCCCACAGGACCTTGCTGGACGACATCCCGGCTCGTGCCCTTCACCTCTGACCAAAAGGAGACCCCGATGTCGATCACTGCTGACGAAAAAGCACGCCTGATGAAGGAATACGCCACAAAAGACGGCGACACTGGCTCGCCCGAAGTGCAGGTGGCCATCCTGACATCTCGCATTTCCACGCTGACAGAGCACTTCAAGACCCACAAGAAGGACAACCACGGTCGTCGTGGACTTCTGAAAATGGTGGCGCAGCGCCGTAAGCTGCTTGATTACCTCAAAGGCAAGGAAGAAGCGCGCTATCAGGATCTCATCAAGCGCTTGGGCATTCGTCGCTAAGACACGAGCCCTTGACCTACAATAGCGCCCGCTCATTAGAGTGGGCGTTTTCTTTTGGGTGAGGGTTTGCTCTGGCGCGGTGCTTGAGGAACTGAGCGTGCACGCAATGCAGTATTTCCAGAGCCTGGTGGCGGGTGCGTTGGGGGCGTAGCTGAATCCGGACGCGTAGATCCCGTCCCGCGCAGAGACTAAAGGGCTCTACCCCGCGGAGCGTGCCTCCGATGACTGGCAGGAGATTGCTCAAAATTGCCGATAACGGGGCCGTCCCGGGGCGTGACAAACTTGCTCTGTTTTGCCTGACTTGAAAGTAAAAACGCCCGCTCAGTGCAGAGCGGGCGTTCTTAATTTTATGGTGCGAGACTTACATCTTTGCGCGCTCAGATTTCAGCGCGATATAGACGCAGTACATCATGCCCAAAAGCACGAGCGTGAACGGGATACCCGTCGAGACCGCAGCGCCCTGTAGCGCGGCGAGGCCGCCACCCAGAAGCAGCGCGATGGCCACGAGACCTTCCAGTGTGCACCAGAACACGCGCTGGGACACGGGCGCGTCCATCTTGCCACCCGCCGTGATCGTGTCGATCACCAGCGAACCGGAATCCGAGGATGTGACAAAGAAGATCACGATCAGGACCAGAGCGATCGGTGAAACGATTGCGTAGCCCGGCAGCTCCTTGAGGAAGCCAAAGAGAGCACCCTCAGGCTTGTAGGCGTCGATCACCGTTGCCTTCACGCCTTCTGCACCGCCGGCGTTCAGCATGTCGATGGCAGCACCGCCGAAGGTCGACATCCAGAGCGCGCATACGAGCGTCGGGGCGATGAGCGCACAGAGGATGAACTCCCGCACTGTGCGACCTTTGGAGATACGCGCAATGAACATGCCGACAAACGGCGACCATGCAATCCACCAGGCCCAGTAGAACGTCGTCCAGCCGTGGAAGTAGCTGGTGTCTTCACGCCCGAACGGGTTCGATAGCGCAGGCAGCATGACCACGTAGTCTACCATGACATTGAAGTAGCGCGTGACAGCATCCACGGCGCCTGTCACGAAGAAGACGAAGAGGAAAAGGCCCACGGCCATGATCATGTTGATCTCGGACAAACGTTTTACGCCTGCGTCCATTCCCATCAGAACGGAACCCAGCGCAATGACGGTGATGCCGATGATCAGCACGACGGTCACGGTGTCGGTGGTCGGGATGCCGAAAACTTCGTTGAGACCAAACGCCACCTGCTGCGCACCAAGGCCCAGAGATGTTGTGAGACCAAAGAGCGTGGCGAAGACGGCCAGCGTGTCAATCGCGTGACCCCACCAGCCCCAAACGCGCTCACCCAGGATCGGGTAGAACGCGGAGCGCAGTGTCATCGGCATGCCTTTATTATAGGCAAAGATCGCCAAGGTTAGACCCACAAGCGCGTATACGCACCAGCCTTCGAGACCCCAGTGGTGGATGGTACCGACGATGCCAACATACTCATTGCCCGGCTGCGTCGCGTCTATGCCCAATGGGCTCGCGTTTCCGCCTTCGGAGAAATTGTAATAGGTCGGTTCAAGCACTCCGAAAAACAGCAGGCCGATGCCGATGCCGGCGGCAAACATCATCGCGCTCCAACCGGCGAACGAGTAATCAGGCTAGGCGTCTTAGCAGCCGCTCCGCCCAGCTC
>CAKZYL010000439.1 GCA_937884705.1 uncultured Roseovarius sp.
GATTGCTCCTGCGCTTCGATCAGGACAGCGCCTGTATCCGTATCCGCAATCGCATTGCTGAGGAGATGATGCAGGATCCGCCGAAGGGAAATGGGGTCTGACAAAACTGTGGCGCTTGTCGGGATGAGTTTGAGGGTCAGGCCCTTGCGATCTGCAACTGGGCGCATCTCATCCGCAAGCGACGTCAGAATGGCCCCCAAAGAGATCGGCCGGATGTCAAAAACCGCCTGACCAGCATCCAGTTTGGAGATGTCGAGCAAAGCCTCGATGGTGTCTTTGGCCTCTTGCAGGGCAGCGATGGCTTGACGAGACATTTGTCCGACGTGTTGGGCATCGCGCTGTGCCTCAGCCAGTTTCGCTTTGCTTTTGGTCAGCAAACCGAGGGCGCGTTCAAAATCTTGGGTCTGTTGCATCCCCCGGCTATCTGTCAGAGCAGCGCGCCGAATGTGCGCGACGGCATCGGTTTGATCAGAGGGTGTCTGCTCAACCTTGCGCATTAGGGCCGTGCAAATGGTCAACAATTTGTCGCGCTGGCGTTCGAGCGTGTCTGACGGGTTGACCAAGTCGTCCATGTTACGTGCCGCGCTCAGGCGGAAAGAGCGCCACGCCGGTCAGAGTATGGGTCATATGCAATGGTCCGATCTGTTGACCACATGCCGAAAAGCCGCGCACGCCGTGCTTTTTGACCACCTCGTTTAACTGGCGCGATGACTGCGTTTTCTGCGCCTCAATGCGTCGCCCCACGCAATCGCAAACAAGAAAATCAGCCGTGCCATACCCGTTGATGATCTGGGTGAGCTCGGCGTCCATATGCGTGGCGATGTCTTGCGATTGCGCCACCGAGAGCACCGTGCCCTCTTCTATCGTTGACGAGAACAAAAGATGGCCATCCTCGGTGACGCGCTGAATGGCCTGGACATCAAATGTCTCACCCGCACGCAGGGTGAGGGGGTTTTCCGCCAGAGTGATGTCATCCAGTTGAAGCGGGTCTTTGCCTATCAGCCGTGCATACTCAATGGCGGCGGGCTCATCATTGATGCGGCGCACAATGCCGTCTGCCGGGTCGGCCTGAGTGACCACCATGCGCGTCTCGCCGGGTGCCATGTGATTGGCGGAAAACACATGGACATCGCAGGTCGTGACCACGAAGGTCAAGGTCGCGGCGTTTTCATAGGTGCGACCCTCATAGGCCACCGCCGCTTCCTGAAAACGCAACCCGTCGCCCACGGAGCCGCCAAACAGGGGAAAGCCACGGATCCCCGGCGAAATTGCCGCCAACAGCTGATCTGCGCAGCGCGATAAAGCGTCTACCATCAGAAAACTAAACCCGTTCGGTTTACCGGGGTTTGTAGCGGTCAACGCCATGCGATTTTGGATCAGCATGTCGTTGAGTTGGCCGAAATCCCTCGTGGACAGGTTATCGATCAACACGGTTCGGGCGGCAAACCAACGGCTGGGCAGTCCAACCACCAGAACATGTTCTTCAACAAACCCGTCGTCGGAAATCTCGCCAGCACTGGTGCAGCCTGCCACCGGGCATTTGAAGCTTGCGTGTAGATCCCCAATAAGCTGAGGAAAATCGATAGAAGGACTTGCGAAAACAATCACATGCGCGAGCGGGGTGCCAGAAAAGGCTGCCACAATGCGCTGGGTTATATCGGGCGTATCAATGCTGATGCCAAAGCTCAGCAAATGCGTCCCGTTTGTACAACGCGAATTTGGCTCAGCGCTTGGCCGAAGCACATCCTTCATGGTTAAATTTTCCTCCCGTTGCGCGAAAGGCTAACGTGAAGCTTTGCCTTTTGGCAACATGGTTTCAAACGGTGCGTCATTTTCGACAAGGACCGATTGGGTGCGATTTCACAAGGCAAGCTTGCGCTGGATCGCTGTCACAGTGATCTTTACGTTTGGCCCGGCTTTGCTAGTGCCCGTGGAGATCTTGGAAAACGCATAAACACGTCGGAGTGTGCGTTCGAAGCGTCACCGCCAAAGGGTGGTCATCCACACCTCTGAACAAGGCGCCTGCAATGAACCGCGCTGCTTCCCGCGCAGCGCGCTTTGTGCACGCATTCATCACAAAATTGTAAGCGAGACGTCTGCTCCGCTCGCTAAGCAAATGGTATTAGACGCAAAAGCCTGGCCCGCTGTCATTTGGACGCTGTGCAGTGCGTACTTTCGCGTATGTATTTTTGGTTCGAGCCCCGCTGCCGCCTCAGGTCTGAAGCTTGCAAGGTCAAGCGATCTGCGACTATAGTCTGCCTATCTTAGTCCAATAATCAGATACTAAGTTGGCTCACTCTTGCGCCATAACGGGAGGAGAAGACGTGGTTCCATCTGCTCAAAAGCGCTTGATTTTATGCGAAAAATCCTATCGCGGAACCGTTTGGAGGAATCAATGAATCAAATGACCAATCTGGAAGCGACGGCCAAGACATCACCGTTCGCTGCACGCTATAACAATTTCATCGGTGGGGAATTTCGCGCGCCAGCCTCAGGCCAGTATTTTGAAAACGTCAGCCCCATCACCGGCGGCGTGATCGGCGAGATCGCGCGCTCTAACGCCTCTGACATCGATGCAGCTATCGATGCCGCGCACAAGGCAGCGCATGGCTGGGGAACGACCAGCGTGACGGAACGCGCAAATGCCCTTTTGGCCATTGCGCAAAAGCTCGAAGACAACCTGGAGCTGTTCGCGATTTGCGAAACCTGGGACAATGGCAAGGCGATCCGGGAGACACGCGCCGCTGACCTGCCTTTGGCGATTGACCATTTCCGCTATTTCGCAAGCTGCATCCGCGCCCAGGAAGGCACGATGGGTGAGATCGACAATGACACGGTCGCCTATCACTTCCATGAGCCGCTCGGCGTTGTAGGTCAAATCATTCCGTGGAACTTCCCCCTGCTGATGGCAGCCTGGAAAGTGGCGCCTGCCCTGGCGGCCGGCAATTGCGTTGTGCTCAAGCCAGCGGAGCAGACACCGGCCACGATCATGGTCTTCTGCGAGCTCATTGCAGATATCCTGCCGGCCGGCGTTTTGAACGTTGTGAACGGGTTTGGCCTTGAGGCCGGTAAGCCTTTGGCGCAGTCCAACCGGATCGCCAAAGTGGCCTTCACCGGTGAAACAACCACGGGCCGCCTGATCATGCAGTACGCCACGGAAAACATCATCCCCGTGACGCTGGAGCTGGGCGGCAAATCCCCCAACATCTTCCACAAGGACATCATGGACGAAGATGACGCGTTCTTTGACAAGTGTCTGGAAGGCTTCACCATGTTCGCGCTCAACCAGGGTGAGGTGTGCACCTGCCCAAGTCGCGCGCTCGTGCATGAAAGCATCTATGACCGCTTCATGGAGCGGGTGATTGCCCGCACAGAGGCCGTCAACTGCGGTGACCCACGTGAAGGTGATACGATGATGGGTGCGCAAGCCTCATCAGAACAGCAGGAGAAAATCCTGTCCTACCTCGACATCGGTCGTCAGGAAGGCGCCAATGTGGCCACAGGCGGCAGCGCTCGCTCCATGCCCGGTGATATGGCAAACGGCTATTACATTGAGCCCACGATCCTCGAAGGCAATAACAAGATGCGTGTCTTCCAGGAAGAGATCTTTGGTCCGGTTGTGTCTGTGACCAAGTTCTCTGACGACGACGAAGCGCTGTCGATCGCCAATGACACGCTTTACGGCCTGGGTGCCGGTGTCTGGACCCGCGATGGCAACAAAGCCTACCGGTTTGGCCGCGCCATCAAGGCGGGCCGCGTCTGGACCAACTGCTACCACCTCTATCCGGCGCATGCCGCATTCGGTGGCTACAAGCAGTCCGGTATCGGTCGTGAAACGCACAAGATGATGCTGAACCATTACCAGCAGACAAAGAACATGCTGGTGAGCTACAGCCCTGACAAGCTCGGTTTCTTTTAAACCGGCGCAATCGCACTAGCTTTGAACGGCGGGACCATGGGTCTCGCCGTTTTTCGTGTTGGTGACATGCGATGCAGAAGTATTTTTCAGGTTTTGACATCGAAAATCCCACAGCAGGGGCAGGCTGTGACGGGCATGTAGCTGCCACAGATGCCGCGTTGGCCCTGCTGAAACGAATTCAAAGCGAACACGGTCAGGTCAGCATCCATCATGAAGGCGGCTACGCCAACGGAACCAATGCGATGTGCCTCCTGATTGGGGAACTGCGCGTCGGTGACATGGATATTCTGCTGGGCACTGTGCGCGGGGCGCCAGTTTTCGTTTATGGTCGCAATTCCCAAGATTGGGATGACAGGCAGTTTGTGCTTGATGCCATCGATGGCGTAGGGCGCGTCTTTAGCCTTGATAGCGGCACTGGAAAGCGGTTTTTCGTGCGCAGCCAACCGTTTCAAAAACACTGATAACTGCCCCCGATCTCAAACGCTTGCGACTTTAGCCGGGTTGACCCGCGCAAATCAGCTGCCATGTTGTATAAATGACCATTTGAGGAGGTCGGAGGAGGACACATGGCTGATACGGACACCCCCATTACCTGCGTGACGGATGATGGCCCCATTGCGGGCATTGATCCAAACCTGCGCGTTGCCGCAACAGAAAGCGCGCTTGATCTTTTAGGGGAAATTATCGACCGACATGGAGAGGTCATGTTTCATCAATCCGGCGGATGCTGTGATGGCTCATCCCCAATGTGCTATCCTAAGGGAGAGTTCCCCCTCGGCAGCTCGGATGTAAAGCTTGGCGACATCAACGGAACGGAGTTCTATATTTCCGGCCCGCAATTTGAGGCTTGGAAGCATACGCAGGTGATTTTGGATGTGGTGCCCGGTCGGGGCGGTATGTTCAGTCTAGACAATGGAACCGAGCGTCGGTTCTTGGTTCGGTCAAGGTTGCTTCCTCAAGACTGATCGCCAATACGGCTTCACTCCCGCATTGCCGTTTGCTTATATTAAAAGGCAAGGCCGATCTCACACATTTGGCGCACATCAACGCAACGAAAGTGTAAGCGGCTTGGGCCCGCCCTCACACTTCCGAAAACTCATGGCTTTTCTACAGGTTCGACGGGGCCGCCCTGTTCGGCCCATGTAGAAAAACCTTCTTTCAGGTGTGCCGCCTCAAATCCCATGTCCTGCAACGTGGCCACCGTCAGTGCAGAGCGCCATCCAGACGCGCAATGGAAGACATATTTTTTGCCGTCCTGGCCGAACACGTCTTTGTAGTAGGGGCTGTCGGGATCGACCCAAAACTCGATCATGCCACGTGGCGCATGCACCGACCCGGGGATCGCCCCCGTGCGTTGGCGTTCGCGAATGTCGCGAATGTCGACGATGACGACGTTGGGGTCGTGTACCATGGCAATGAGATCCTGGGTTTCGATCTCTTGGATCCGGACGCGCGCTGCCTTGACCATCTCTGCTGCGCTTTTTTTGAGTTTTGCCATCTGTAGCTGCCGCACTTTCCGCCAAGTGTTTCAAAAATTGATCCAGTGATTGCGGTGAGGCAACCTTGGTGCCAGTGTCATGAGATGATGCATGAGTCCCAAAAGCAAGGCCAGATCCATGGAACGACGACCTGCCATTTCACTATGGGATGTGTCCGCCACGGAAGAGGATGTCACCAGCCCGCTTGAGGGGGATGTGTCTGTGGATGTGGCCATTGTGGGCGGTGGGTTCACAGGGCTTTCAACCGCGTTGCATTGCGCGGAACAAGGCTTGTCTGCCCATGTGCTAGAGGCCAATCACGTCGGATTTGGCGGGTCGGG
>CAKZYL010000440.1 GCA_937884705.1 uncultured Roseovarius sp.
TAAATCGCCCTTGGGGAGAGATCGCGGACACGGGTTTGCCTTTGATCATCGCCGCATGATCCCGCGCTGCGCGGTGAATAGTATGTCCTTCAGGCAAATGACCTTCCCCCGGTTTGGCCTCCAGTGTCGGCCTTCAGCTTTGGCTGCAGAAGATGATGCGGCACTCTGTCCTGTCCAGCCAGCAATTGCCAAGTGAGCCGCGGCATTTAGGTAAAGACCGGCACGCAAGTTAAGGAACCCGCCGCCCGTGTCGACAGCCCTTTTGATTTTTCCCCATCAACTCTTTGCCGATCATCCTGCGCTTGGCGCAGAGCCTGATCAGGTCGTGATGGTGGAAGACCCGCTTTTTTTCGGGGATCCGCAATATCCGATGGTGATGCATAAGCAAAAGCTATGGCTGCACCGGGCCACCATGGCGCAGTATGTGGATCGCCTGCGCGCGGACGGTTTGACTGTCTCGATTGAAACGCATCGGCGCGAAAAAGGCTTCATCACGCGCGTCGTCAACAGCATGGCCAAAGACAGGGTTGCCAAGATCGTGCTGGCTGATCCTGTGGATCATACCGTGATGAAACGCCTGAAGACAGCAGCGGATAGCGCAGGCATCAGCTTGAGCGTTTACGACACCCCGGGCTTTCTCAATTCAGAGGGGGACAACGCGGCCTGGTCTGAGGGGCGCAAACGGTGGTTCATGGCCGAGTACTACAAACATCAGCGCAAGCGGCTCGATGTCATGATGGAGGGCGATGAACCTCAGGGCGGGCAGTGGAGCTTTGACGAAGACAACCGCAAGAAAGTGCCCAAGGCCCTTCTGGGCGAGATCCCTGCACTGCCGTCCTTGAACCGATCCCAGGCCGATCTGGACGCGCGAGACAGCGTTGAGGTGGATTTTGCGGGCAACTTCGGCGCGCTTGAGCATCTCATTTACCCCACCACACACGAGGATGCGGCCGCGTGGCTGGATGTTTTCCTCAAGGAGCGCATGACCCAGTTCGGTCCCTATGAGGACGCCATCGTTGAGGGTGAGAGCTTTCTCTGGCACGGCGTTCTGACGCCCATGCTGAATGTTGGGCTATTGACGCCGCGCCAGGTGCTGGACGCCACTTTGGCACACGCGCAAACCCATGACGTGCCGATCAATTCGCTGGAAGGCTTTGTACGCCAGATCATTGGCTGGCGCGAGTTCATGCGCGCCACTTATGAAGACCTGCATGTCAGGATGCGCACCACCAATCATTGGGGCCACACCCGCAAGATCCCAGCCAGTTTCTATGATGGCACAACGGGGATCGACCCGATTGACGATGCGATCGGGCGGATCCTCAAGACCGGTTATTGCCATCACATCGAAAGGTTGATGGTTCTGGGCGGCTTCATGTTCCTGTGCGAGTTTGACCCAGATGATGTCTACGCATGGTTCATGGAGATGTTTGTAGACAGTTACGATTGGGTGATGGTGCCCAATACATATGCCATGAGCCAACACGCCGATGGCGGGCTGATCACCACCAAGCCCTACTTCTCAGGCTCCAATTACGTGCGAAAAATGAGCCATTGGGGCAAAGGCGAATGGGCCGAGATCTGGGACGGTCTCTACTGGCGGTTCATCTTCAAACACAAAGCGGCGCTCGGCAACAATCCGCGATGGGCCATGATGTGCCGCACCGCCGATCGTATGGCCGACGATACGCGAGAGCGGCATCTGCAGCGGGCGGAGGCCTATCTGAACGGCCTCTAGGCCCGGCGTCGCATGCACAACAGGTATCAAAAGAAAGTCATGACGCCCATAAGCCCTTGCTTTGCGCGCCACCTACGATGAGGTATCATTGACTTTGCGCAGGGCACTCATACGTGCAGGTCACACCCGATGCGCTGAGAGCAAAAGAGATATAACAGGCCCCTTTGATCACTACTCCGGGCCGTCACCAAGGCAGGCTGCCGCGTGATACGAAACTCCATCCTTGTTGCTGCGATCGCCGTGCTTTTGTCTTTGCTTCTGCACGCGACCGGCTTGATGGCGTTGTTCGATCCCGGCACGCGCGTAGAACAAGAGGCTCCGCCTGAGCCGCCGGATTCCGCAGCCTTTGAGGATTTTGCCGAAGAGGCACTTGAGCCTGAAGAGCCGGAACCCGCGCAAGAGATCGAACCCGAGGAGCTCATTGAGCCTGAAGAGTTTACCGATATTCGCGTAGCATCCGACAATCCGCAAAACGTGGAAGCGCCTGACATCGGAACAGAAACAGTCAATCAAGGGCGGATTGAAACGGAGGAAGTCGCGGCGGCCGAGCCACCCTCTCAGGGAGTAGCGGCCGACGTGCCACAAGGCAATCCAGAGGCCCCGCTCAACGGTGCCGAAGTACAGCCCGACGAGGCGCGAGAGGTGGTCGAGGCGGTCGAATCAGAGATCCTTCCTGAAGCGCCGATCGAGACACTCGATGCCGAAAGCCCGGACATCACGGTAGAGACGCTTCAGGAACAAGGCGATGTTGAAGCCGCGGAAGCCGAGGACGTGCTGACCTCGGCTGTCACTCGGTCTGTGCGTCCTCCGCCCACGCGCCCATCGGAAGAAACCTTCGGCGCTGAAGACGGATCAGAAGATGTGACCGAACAGCCCGGCCTTGCGACCGAACTGGCCCAGACGCAGCGCACGGGCCTCGATCTTTTGGCGGAGGCCGGGGCGACGGCGATCTACGGTCGCGAAAGCCCAACTGCTGCGCGGGCGACCGGCAATGCCACGGATACCAATTATGCCGGTAAAGTGTTTACTCAGTTGAACCGATCCCTGCCCGTTTACCGAAACGAGAAAGGCTTCGCCAAGATCCGCATTCAAATCTTGCCGGATGGTCAAGTCGGTTGGATACGCGTCATCGGCAGTAGCGGCTCGCCCAGCATAAACGTGGCCGCTGCCGCAAATGTCCGCAAAGCTGCCCCCTTTCCGCGCCCACCAGACGGAAAAGCCTTTGAACTCGTTGTCAACTTTGTAAGTAGATGATCCTCGGAATAGGTAGGATCGCTTTCCATGGGATAAGACGCAATGCCCTTGGTCAAATAGCACGCAAGGCCGCAATCCTCAGCCGGTCGTTGTGATCTTGGGTGACCTCTGCCTCAATCCCATAGACACGCGCC
>CAKZYL010000441.1 GCA_937884705.1 uncultured Roseovarius sp.
GGCAGCATGGACGAAGACTATCGCACCATCATTCGAGAGCTCACGGCCTATGGCGGCGTGTTGGCTGAAAAGCCCCGCGTAACGGTGCTCAACAAGATCGATGCCCTCGATGAAGAAGAGCGCGCGTTTCTGCGCAAAGAGCTTGAGACTGTGGCAGGCGGCCCTGTCATGATCATGTCCGGTGTTTCCCGTGAAGGGGTCACAGACGTTCTGCGCGCCGTGCGGGATGAAATGCGCGCCGTGCGCGGGCGCGAGGAAGATGCAGCGAAACTGGCAGAGCCGTGGCGACCTTGATGGCGACCTTGAACGATGCGCGTCGCGTCGTGGTTAAAATCGGCTCGGCGCTTTTGGTGGACAGAGAGACCGGCACGCTGCGGTCGGGGTGGCTCACCGCGCTGGCCGATGATGTGGCGCATCTGCGGGCGAGCGGCAGTGATGTGATCCTGGTGTCGTCGGGCTCCATTGCGCTTGGGCGCGCCGCTTTAGGGCTGCCCGCCTCCGAGCTCACCTTGGAACAGTCTCAGGCGGCGGCGGCGGTGGGGCAGATTCAGTTGGCCCATGCCTATGACGGCGCTTTGGCCGAACACGGGCTGCGCGCCGCACAGGTCTTGGTGACGCTGGAGGACAGTGCCGATCGACGCCGCTACCTCAATTCCCGCGCCACGCTTGATCAGTTGCTGACCCTGGGAACCGTGCCCATCGTCAACGAGAACGACACCGTGGCCACAGATGAAATCCGCTATGGCGACAATGATCGGTTGGCCGCGCAGGTGGCCGTCACGGCGGGTGCGGATCTGCTCATTCTGCTGAGCGATGTGGACGGTCTTTATTCCGCCAATCCAGCGACGGATCTGAAAGCGGAACGGTTCGATCGTATCGAGGCCATCACACCCGAGATTGAGGCCATGGCAGGTGACGCCGGGTCGGGCTTGTCGAAAGGCGGTATGAAGACCAAACTCATAGCCGCCAAAACCGCGACCGCGGCGGGATGCGACATGGTGATCACGGAAGGGTCGGTTCTCAACCCTCTGAAAAAGCTTAGAAATGGCGCGCCATCAACGTGGTTTACGGCGCAAGGCGACCCACGCCAAAAACGCAAGCAGTGGATCGGTTCGATGAAGCCCAAGGGCCGTGTTCATGTCGACGCCGGCGCTGAGCGCGCTCTCACGTCGGGCAGCTCACTTTTGCCGGCGGGGGTGAGCGCGATCGAAGGGGCCTTTGCGCGCGGTGACACGGTGGAGGTCGTGGGCGCTGCGGGCCAGGTTCTGGGCCAGGGTCTTGCGCGCTATGATGCGCAGGATGCCGATCGCATCAAACGACTGAAAACCCAAGAAATTGAAGCGGTTCTGGGGTATCCGTCACGTGGGCCACTCATTCATCGCGACGATCTGGTGTTCTGACCGGCATCTGATACTCTGCGCCAAAGGAAAGCCGAGATCATGAAAGACTTCGATAACATCCCCGCCTTGATGGCTGACATCGGCGCGCGCGCGAAAGCGGCATCGACCGACCTTGCCATGGCATCGGCAGAGCCTAAGACGCATGCCTTGGAGGCCGCCGCAGACGCCATTCTGGCTGCGTCTGAGACCATCATTGCGGCCAATAGCTTGGATATGGAGTTTGCCCAGCAAAAGGGCCTGTCTGGCGCCATGCTGGATCGCCTCTTGCTCAACGAAGAACGCATTGAAAGTATGGCCGATGGGCTGAGATCAGTGGCGAACCAAACTGAACCTGTGGGAGAGGTGATCGCGGAATGGGAGCAACCTTCGGGCTTGAATATCCGCCGCGTTCGCACGCCATTGGGTGTGATCGGGGTGATCTATGAAAGCCGCCCCAATGTGACCGCTGATGCAGGCGCGCTCTGTCTCAAGTCGGGCAATGCCGTGATCCTGCGCGGCGGCTCAGAAAGTTTTCATTCGTCAAAGTCCATTCATGCGTGCCTCGTTGAGGGCGTGCGCGCCGCTGGCCTGTCGGAAGATGCGATTCAACTGGTGCCCACCCGAGACCGCGCTGCTGTGAGAGAGCTTCTGACCATGACCGACAGTGTCGATGTGATTGTGCCGCGCGGGGGTAAAGGCCTGGTGGAGCTGGTCCAGCGCGACGCACGGGTGCCGGTTTTTGCGCATCTCGAAGGCATCGTGCACATCTACGTCGACAAGTCCGCTGATCTGGAGAAGACCCGCCGCGTGGTGATGAACGCCAAGACGCGGCGAACTGGGATCTGTGGTGCTGCTGAATGCCTTATCTTTCACGCGGATGTCGTTGATACTATTGGTAAGACTGTGATTGAGGATTTGATCGACGCGGGCGTAGAAGTGCGGGCTGATGCGTCCTTGCAAATGATTGAGGGAACTGTAGCCGCAGATCAAAACGACTGGGGGAAGGAGTATCTCGACAGCGTCATAGCCGCCTGCACCGTGCCCGATCTGGCGGCCGCGATTGCCCATATCCGCACGTACCATTCGCAACACACCGACTGTATAATGACGGAAGACGATGCCGCGGCCGAGGCGTTCTTTGCTGCGCTCGACAGTGCGATCCTCATGCGAAACGCGTCAACGCAATTCGCGGATGGTGGGGAGTTCGGCATGGGCGCAGAAATTGGCATTGCAACCGGCAAAATGCACGCACGTGGCCCCGTCGGTGCCGCTCAGCTTACCAGCTTTAAATATCTGGTGGTCGGAGAGGGCACCGTACGTCCCTGAAAGGCGTTTCGAGGCTGCCCTGGTCAGAAAGTGAGGAACAGCGTCTGATCGGTTGCCGTGACCGACAGGTGTCGCCCCAATTGCCCCAGAATTTGCGGCAACAGAGCGAATTGCACGGCCGCCGGTGCAATGGCGATGTCTGGGGTGAAGACGTCTGACATATCGCGCTGCAAGAACTGCCAAAGGTCCGGCTGCAACATCAGCTTCCTTCCGTTACCTTCTATAATCCAATCATTTTTCTGCAGGCTAATGTCAATCGAGCCGCCCGATCCAAGCGCTGCCTCTGCGCACATGATCGCGAGCAGAGCGGCCTTTACCTCCGCTCTGGAGCGATCTTGCTCGACATGCCAGGCGACGTTCATGCGGCCACCGATGAAAACGTTAGATAAGATGCCGACGATTTCGGCGGATTTCACCACGTGGTCTGAATCGAGCTGCCCGCAATCTCCAAAAGCAAGCCGATAGTACTTGATCCGCGCGGCGGCACTTTGTGCGCTCTGATTGACCAGGTCCACCTCTGGACCCTTCGGAACGCCTGACAGTTCCAAAAGCTCCAATCCGTTGGTTACGGCACCAATCGGGCTGATCAGATCGTGACAGATGCGAGAGCCGATCAGGCTGGCCAGTTTTTCATCAGTTTCAGACACAATGTGCGGGTCCTTTGCGGGCAAACAAAATGACGGTTAGGGCCTCTGCGATCTTCGAGTTGCCTAGAGTCGACCCGATGAGAAGACGCAAAGGTATATTGATAGAAAGCTAACACACGTTTGGGTTGTTTGCCACTCTTTGTTCGAGAGTGGCGTTGAAATGCGGTGCCGGCACGCATAAAACGCCAAAGATTATGCGGGGGCACCAATAACGGGCGGGGCGAAGGCAGAATGAAAGATCATGCGCGCTTTGAAGTCAGACTGGCCAGAGATGCCGCTGATCTGCGCGCCGCGCAGCGTTTGCGCTATGATATCTTTGTGTCTGAACTGGGTGGAGACGGACCCCTCGTCGATCACGACGCGCGCCTCGAACAAGACCGGTTCGATCCGTATTTTGACCATTTGATCCTGGTGGATCGGGCGCAAGGAGGGGCTGTCGTTGGTGTTTACCGTTTGTTGCAGAGCGCTCAGGCCGATGCTGCGGGGCAGTTCTATTCCGAAGATGAATATGACCTTACGCAGTTGCGGCGGTCCGGTCGTAAGCTCTTAGAGCTGGGGCGGTCCTGTCTTGCGCCGGAGTATCGCGGGGGGGAGGGCATGTACCATCTCTTTAGCGGGCTTGCGGCTTATGTCATTGAGAATGAAATCGAAATCATGTTCGGTGTGGCGAGTTTTCATGGCACCAACCCCCAGGATCTGGCAGAGCCGCTGTCACTCTTGCATCATCGCCACCTTGCGCCGGAGACGCTGCGTGTGCGCGCGCAGAGGGGCCATTATCAAACCATGAACCTAATGGCGGAAGATCAGATTGACCGCCGAGCCGCGATGCTGCGCGTACCTGCCTTGCTCAAAGCCTATCTGAGGCTGGGCGGCTTTGTTGGCGACGGGGCGTATATCGATCATGCCTTCAACACCACGGATGTGTGCCTCGTCATGGACACGCAGCGCATGAATGACGCGCAAAAATCCATTTATACCAAAGGTGTTACGGCGTGAGTTTTACGTGGTCACCGCACGAAACACCGCCCGAGTTCCAGATCACGCTAACCGGCTGGTGTCTGGTGATTTTGCGCGGGGTGCCGATACTCTTGGTCTTGGCCACCGGCGTTGTTCTGATGGCAGCGCTGCGTTTGATTGAACGTCCGCTACATGGGCTTTCCCGGCCATGGACGCCCGGGATCACCGTCATCGTCTGCCGGGTGTGTCTGTGGATCATGGGCATTAAACGCAGCGTGGAGGGCCAGATCACACGGCATAATGGGGCGTTGGTGGCCAACCATTCCTCATGGCTCGATATCTTCGCGCTAAACGCTGTGACGCAGCTCTATTTCGTGTCGAAATCCGAGGTGGCCGGTTGGCCCGGGATCGGCCGCTTGGCGAAAATCACCGGCACGGTCTTCATTGCTCGCGATCGTAAGCAGGCCCGGGCGCAGCAAGAGATGTTTGAGGCGCGTCTTCACGAAGGGCATCGCCTGCTTTTCTTTCCGGAAGGTACATCCACGGACAACTTCAGAGTTTTACCATTTAAATCAACGCTTTTTGAGGCGTTCTTTCATGAAAATCTGCGCGACACCCTCTACGTGCAACCGCTTAGCGTGATCTACACCGCGCCGCAGGGCCAGGATCTTCGATTTTATGGATGGTGGG
>CAKZYL010000442.1 GCA_937884705.1 uncultured Roseovarius sp.
TGACGGTGCTGAGCCGGTGCCAACGCTTTGACCTGCGCCGGATTGACCCTGAGGACATGATTGGTCTTTTGCGCAAGATCGCCACAGCGGAAGGTGCTGAGATAGCCGATGATGCATTGGCCCTGATCACTCGAGCTGCAGAAGGATCAGCCCGAGATGCCACATCGCTTCTGGATCAGGCGATATCGCACGGAGCAGGGGAAACGACGGCAGATCAGGTGCGCGAAATGCTGGGTCTGGCTGACCGTGGCCGTGTGCTGGATCTTTTTGACCTGATCATGAAAGGAGATGCGGCTGCCGCTCTGGGAGAACTCTCGGCGCAATACGCAGATGGCGCAGACCCGCTCGCTGTTTTGCGTGACTTGGCGGAGGTGGCCCATTGGGTCAGCGTCGTGCAAATCACCCCCGATGCCGCCGACGATCCTACCATCGGGCCGGACGAACAGGCTCGTGGCCGCGAAATGGCCGCGCAGTTACCAACCCGTGTTTTGACGCGTGCCTGGCAGATGCTGCTCAAAGCGTTGGAAGAGGTGGGCATGGCACCTAACGCGATGATGGCGGCTGAAATGGCTGTGATCCGGATGACGCATTTGGCGGATTTACCTACACCGGAGCAATTGGTGCGCAAACTGCGGGATGCGCCTTCGGCACCGTCGGGTCCGCCAGTAAGTCCTGGCCCCGGTGCGGGTGGCGTGGCAGTTCGATCAACAAGCGCGCCCGCTTCCGCCCCGGCCACGTCTAGGGTGATGACAACGAGCCCACTGGGCACCGCCGGACCCTCGGCCGCAAGAGTAGCAGAGCCCGATGCGTCACTTGCGCGATATCCCAGTTTTGAGCACGTGGTTGAGCTGATACGTGCGAACCGCGATGTACGCTTGTTGGTCGATGTCGAAACAGGCGTGCAGCTGGTCTCTTACCAACCGGGCCGAATAGAGTTTTGCCCCACAGACCACGCTCCTCAGGATCTTGCCCAACGCCTAGGCAGTGCTTTGCAGCGTTGGACTGGCAACCGTTGGGGGGTGTCCATTGTCAATGAGGGCGGTGTGCCCACCATAGCTGCAACGCGCGACGAGGCGGAGCTCGCGCTGAAAGAAAAGGCTGCCGCGCATCCCATGGTTAAAGCCGTTGAGGCTGCGTTCCCGGGAGCCAAGATCACGCAGGTGCGCACGATGGAAGAGCAGGTTGCGCAGGCTGAGGTCGATGCGTTGCCGGAAGTGGATGACGAATGGGATCCTTTCGAAGAGGATTGATCCTCGCCCTTCTTCCGACCCAAGCTTTTGCGTCCGCCTGTGACACGATCCGACCTGGCTGGGACGGTGGGGACGTCGGCGCGTTGGCTGAGGCCATTACGCTCTTTTCGTCTCCGATATCGCTTCTTCTCTTGCTGTCCACGGCTCTTGTGTTCCGTTTTCGCAGTTCCTGGGGAGCGCTTGCCGCGTGCCTCGCCTGGAGCTTTCTCATCACGGCCGTGACGTTTTTTGATCCCACAGGCGGAGTGCGCACATTGGCAGAAGCGGAGGGATGCGTAGGCCCACCTTGGCTCTTTATCTCGCTCGTCGCGGCACTCAGTGTCGGGATGATTGTCTACACTGGTAAACCTGAACGTTCCAACAAGGCGGGCGGCTAGCACCTAGCCCTCTCTGCGACGTCGCGCATCCCTGAAACTCTTGATGAAGGCGACCATCGCCAAGATGCAGGTCGCCATCATAATGGCGATGCGCAAGGCCGACATAATGTCTCCCTCGCTTAGCCCCTTGATGAACGGCACCATGAGCATCAGGAAAACCACCAAAGTCAGCAAAACCGCGATATGTGCGATGACTTTGTTTTCAGCCTTTACGCCGGGTGTGCAGGCCAGCAATACCACCCCAAAACCCGCAGGAATGAACACCGTCCAACTGCCGAAGTCTGGCTGCAAGAAAGCCCAGATAGATCCGATGATCAGCACGAGGGCATTGATTTGGTTGGTGAAATGCGGTGTCACGATTGACAACTCCTTGCTGTGTACGCTGCGGCGACTCAAATTGCGATTGAAGCACACCATACTCAAAAGCCGATCTTGAACCACCAGAACTGTGTTACCGCGCGGGTGCATGAAGCTCGAAAGGCCAGGAAAGGCGCAACGTCATTGAGAGCGTTCGCAACGCAGTCGGCTCGATGCGGCAATCGCCGCCCTGACTACATCATCAATGCGCCAGCCGATTTTTCGGTGAATACGCGAATATAGTCCCCAGGCGATGAGCCCGCCCAATAGACCCAGAGCCGCTCGGGTATGTCCTCGTCAATCCAGACATAGTCACCCGGCTCCAATCCACGCAGTTCCAAGCTGATGTAGTTTACGCCCGTATTGGCCAAGAAGTCCGTGGCGGCCATCGTATCTTGAAATGCTGCAACGCCAAGGATCTTGGCGTCGAAATCGACGTAACCCACTTGCACGCCGTCTAAGCTGTCGAAGAACACATAGTGGCTGGCGACGACAGTCTCGGCCGCAATTTGCCCGTCCTCCCCGCCGATATCCACGCGGATGGCGTCTTCCAACATGATGTTTTGATCTTCGTCAAAGGCGTAAAGGTTGTCCGTGTCGAATGTATCTGCCCCGACGGAGAAGGGTGTTTCAGTGTCAAGTTTGACAAAGCCTCCATTGCCAATTTGCTTTGTGATGGCCCCGTCAATGATGACCGCGTGGGCATGACCTGTGGTAATGGCCATGGCCATGGCTGCCGCCGTTAAAATCTTGCGCATGGTGTCCCCGCGTGTCTGGCCTCTGGCATAAAGCTAGATCGCATGGGCCGGTTGGCGCGTGCGCTCACATCTCCGTGAGCGCGCAGGCCCGTTACAAACCTGATGGACAAGCTCTGGGCGGGGCGGCTAGTTTTGCTTCATGAGCATTACGGACGGAAAACGATGGCACGATATGGGTGGGCAAGCGGCCGGCCCTATCCCAAACGATCAGCATGATTTTGCGATTTGGGAAAAGCGCGTCGATGCTTTGATGGTGCTCTGCAGCACCAAAGGTTTTTTTACAGTCGATGGTTTGCGCCGTGCCTTGGAAGACATGGGCGAAGAGGCGTTCGAAACGATGACATATTACGAACGTTGGATCGCGTCGGTGAACCAAAACCTCGTTGAGGCGGGGGCCTATTCGATCGAAGAGCTTGGTGCGAAAATGGAAGAGATTGGCCGCCGCGGGGAGACATATGGCGAGGCGCAAGGTGGTTGAACAGGTCCGTGTGAAATCCATGATGCCGCCGGGCCATGTCAGAACACCCGCGTATCTGCGTGGCAAGGTGGGCGTTATCGAGCGCGAGCTTGGGCCCTTCGCCAATCCCGAAAAGCTTGCCTATGATCTTCAGGCGGAACAACGAATGCTCTTTCGTGTCCGCTTCACAATGGAAGAGGTCTGGGGTGCCCGGGCGGAAAACCCGACAGATACTCTTGATGCAGAGATCTATGCCCATTGGCTGGAGAGGGTATGATCTATGCCGCATGACCATCATGATCACCTCAGCCCCTCAGGCCACCCGTTTCGCGAAGACAACGACACGGCGCTTAGTTATTGGCAGCGCATGGAGATCGCTGTCCGCGAACTGATGATCGAAAAGGGGCACATCACGTCAGCGGAAGTAGCCCGTCAGATCGATGCGATGGATGCCCGCAACCCCGCGAATGGGGCCGCCGTGGTGGCCCGGGCTTGGGTCGATCCCGCCTTCAAAGAGCACCTCTTGAAAGACGCATCCGTTGCGAGCCGCGACATGGGATTTGACATCGGGCCGCTGAACCTGATCGCGGTTGAGAACACGGGCCAGGTGCATAACCTGATCGTCTGTACCCTCTGTTCATGTTACCCACGCAATCTATTGGGCCTGCCGCCCGATTGGTACAAGACCCGTGCCTACCGTTCCCGCGCGGTGATTGAGCCGCGTTCGGTTCTGCGCGAGTTTGGCTTGGATCTAAGCGACGACATTCAGGTGCGCGTGCATGATAGCACCGCTGATATGCGCTACATCGTTCTGCCTGCGCGCCCCGATAGGACGGATGGGATGGACGAAGCCGCGTTGGCCAAGCTTGTGACCCGCGACTCAATGATCGGTACGGGGCTGCCGCTGACACCCTGACGCCTTGCTCTCATGCCGCGCCGCGCGTATTCGGTTCAGACTGCGAAACAAGACAGCGCGATCATGGCCCAAAAAGATCCAGATGACCCGATCACCTTTGGCGAGCGCCTCGTTGGCACGTTCCTGTTCATGCCGGTGCTGCTGACGCGGTTTTTGCCCTATCGGTGGCGCGTGCCCGTGGCCGGCTGGTTGGTCGCGCATGTGCTGGCCCCACTTGCAGGCTATCGCAGGCGCGTTCGCGACAACCTGGCTTTGGTTTGCCCAGAGCTTTCAAAAGACGAGGTCGAGCGGTTGGTGCGACGCGTGCCCAACAATGTGGGCCGCAATATGATTGAGCTCTACTCGCCCGAGTTTCCGGACCATGTCCGCCCCTCCCGTACCTACGGCCCCGGGATCAAAATCTTGCAAAAAGCGCGCGATGAAGGACGCCCATGCGTGCTGATGTCCGCCCATCTGGGCAACTTCAACGCAGCCCGCATCGGCATCATCGAAAACGGGATCACAAGTGCGGGATACTTCTATCGCAACATGTCAAACCGTCCGTTCAATGCACACTACGTTGACGCGATGGCCTCTGTCAGCCAGCCCATTTTTGAACAAAGTCGGAAGGGTATGGTGCAGATGATCAAACATCTCAAGACAGGGGGATTTCTAGGCATCCTGGGGGATTTGAACGCCCATGATGGCTTGCCGCTTGAGTATTTTGGGAGACCCGCATTGACGTCCATTTCCGGTGCTGAAATGGCGCTGAAATACAATGCGCCAATGGTGCCCATCTGGGGCATCAGGAAAGAGAACGGGATGGATTTCGAGATCGTCTTCGAAGATGAGATTCCCCATTCCGATCCGTTGACCATGACACGTGAATTCAACGCCCGGCTAGAAGCCATGGTGCGTGCGAACATGGATCAGTGGTTTTGGATACACCGTCGTTGGAAAGACGGCGAAAATGAACTGGGCGAAATGAGGGCAAAGGATCTGGCTGAGCTTGAGGCCAAGATCGCAGCCCAGAAGATCGCGACGAACAACTGAGCAGCCCGCCAAAACGTTGCAAATTGCTGTTTCAGAAAGGTCCAATTTTCTGAGGCATTATCCTGAAAGACGTTGGACGCCGAACGTCGGTGCGCGCTTTCCCACTTGCGTCGTCTCTCTTGAACTGGCACGTCGCAAATGACAGATTATCCCAGATAGAACACAGCGTCCTACGCCAAACTGCCTGATCCCTGAACATGGAGACGACGACATGATCGAGAAGCGCGACTTTTACATCAACGGAGCATGGGTTGCCCCTCTTCAGGGTACCGACCACAACGTGATTGACCCTTCGACCGAAGATCCTTGTGCCTTGATCAGTTTGGGTGGTCAGGCTGATACCGATGCCGCCGTCGCCGCTGCCAAGGCAGCACTTCCCGGTTGGATGATGATCTCGCCAGAAGAGCGTATCGGCTATGTTGAAAAGATCTATGCAGCTTACAAAGAACGCGCCGAAGACATGGCCCAAGCGATCAGCCTTGAAATGGGCGCGCCGATTGACATGTCGCGCTCCTCGCAAGTGGGGGCAGGCCTTTGGCACATGAAAGGGTTCATCGAAGAGGGGAAGAAGTTCTCCTTTGTTTCGCTGCTTGGTGAGCATGCTCCGAACGATCGGATCATTCATGAGGCGATCGGCGTGGTCGGCATGATCACCCCGTGGAACTGGCCAATGAACCAGGTCACGTTGAAAGTGGCGGCGGGCCTTTTGGCGGGTTGCACCATGGTCTTGAAACCCTCTGAGGAGTCGCCTCTGTCCTCTATGATATTCGCGGAAATCGTCGACGCGGCTGGCCTGCCCAAAGGCGTGTTTAACCTGGTCAATGGCGATGGTGCGGGTGTGGGCACGCAGATGTCGTCTCATAAAGATATCGACATGATCTCCTTCACTGGATCGTCTCGTGCGGGCAAACTGATCTCCAAAGCAGCGGCCGACACGCTCAAGCGCGTCAGCCTGGAGCTGGGAGGTAAAGGCGCCAACATGATCTTTGCAGATGCCGATGACGCAGCGGTAAAGCGCGGTGTGTTGCATTGCATGAACAATACGGGCCAGTCTTGTAATGCGCCCACGCGGATGCTTGTGCAGCGCGAGGTCTATGACCAGGCGGTTGAGACGGCGGCCGAGGTTGCGAAATCTGTCGAAGTCGGCCCGGCAAGCGAATCTGGCAGGCATATCGGACCGGTCGTGAATGCGGTTCAGTTCGGCAAGATCCAGGATCTGATCCAGAAGGGCATCGACGAAGGCGCGCGCCTTGTTGCTGGCGGCACAGGCCGCCCAGAAGGTTTTAACCGAGGCTTCTATGTGCGGCCCACTGTGTTCGCAGATGTCAACAACGACATGACCATCGCGCGCGAAGAGATCTTTGGGCCGGTTCTCTCGATCATCCCATTTGATGACGAAGAAGACGGCGTGGCCATTGCCAATGACACAGATTACGGCCTGACCAATTATGTCCAGACCCAAAACGGGGAACGCGCCAATCGCATGGCACGTCAGTTGCGCTCGGGCATGGTAGAGATGAACGGACAGGGCCGCGGCATGGGCTCTCCCTTCGGAGGAATGAAGCAATCCGGAAACGGGCGCGAAGGCGGCAAATGGGGCATTGAGGATTTTCTCGAAGTCAAAGCTGTTTCCGGCTGGGCGGCTGAGTAAACCCACCCATGCGCGCATTCGTTTTGCATCTGACCCGTGCACAGGCGCGCAAGGAAAATGCCCAAGAGCTTTTGATGACATGCGGCCTTCCAGGTGAGATCTGGGAGGCCGTTGATGGTCAGGCGCTGTCCGCGAGCGACTTGGATGCTTTGCGCAAGCCCGCAAGTTTTGAACCCAATTATCCGTTCGATCTCAACCTGGGTGAAATTGGCTGTTTTCTGAGCCATCGTCAGATTTGGGCAGAGATTGTCTCCCGCGATTTGGCGTTTGGGCTGGTTCTGGAAGACGATGTAAAGATTGACCCCATGCATTTCGGCGAGGCGCAGGTCTTGTCGGAACGCAACATTGAAAGCTTTGGTTACATCCAGTTTCAGAACCGCAAAAGTGGTGGTTCGGTTGCCATTGATTTTGAAGGAAAAGCCGTCCTGTCACAGCCGGATGTGACGCCTCTGCGTGCTTCCGCCCAAATGATCAGCAAATCTGCGGCCCAAAAACTTCTTGATCTTACAAAGACGTTCGACCGGCCTGTCGATACCTTCGTTCAAAGCCATTGGCATACCGGAGTGCGTCCGGGCGTGATCTATCCCGCGGGCATTGCGACAATCTCGGATCAGCTTGATGGCAGCACAATCCAGACGGAAACCGGGCGAGGCGCCGTTGATATCATGCGACGTGAGTGGTCTCGAATGTCCTACCGTCGTCAGGTGAAGCGCCGTGCTGCTCAAAGCGCGGCGCCGATCGTTAAGCCAGACTAGCGATACATGATAGTAACGCGGCTCTTCGGCGGTGCAGGGAACCAGCTTTTTCAATATGCGGCGGGCCGTACGCTCGCGGACCATCTTGGCACTGACCTGGTGCTTGACCGTCGGTACATGCGGATTTGGGATGAAACCCGCGCGGATTGCTTTCCATTCTACAAAAACACCCGCTTTTTGGAGGATGTGCTGCTGCCACCCTCGAAGTTTGACGGGATGTTGCGCTACTCTGCATGGCGCGTTTTTGGGCGAACCCCCAAGTTTCAAAGGGAAAACGGCCTAGCATTCAACTCGAGGTTCTTTGATCTGCCTGACAACAGCTACTTGCACGGCTACTGGCAATCAGAGCGGTATTTTGAACACTCCAAAGAGCGTATTCGCGCCGATTTGCACCTGACAGAGCCGCTGGATGAGCCCAATGACGCCATGGTTGCGCAGATCCGCGATACCAAATCCCCGGTTTCTGTGCATATCCGCCGTGGCGACTATCTGGGCGATGGCGGTTTTGCGGCCTGCCCGCCCGAGTACTATGCAGCCGCCGTTGATCGACTAAGAGAAGAGGTCGGGCAACCTCTGACCTGTTATGTATTCTCTAATGATCCGGATTGGGCCCGCCACCACCTGCATCTGGGTGTGGAAACTGCGGTGGTCGACATCAATGACGAAACCAAAGGTCATTTTGACATGTATCTGCAATCGCTCTGCGCTCATAACATCATTGCCAATTCGACTTTTTCCTGGTGGGGGGCGTGGCTCAATGAGGCCCCGGACAAACGAGTCATTGCTCCAAAGACCTGGTTTGCGCCGGGCAAACCCGTCAACCCGGATATCTGCCCGCCAGATTGGATACGCCTCTAGCGAGACCGCCCGTCAGGGCGGATGAGCGGCCCTTTTCCAATGACGCCAAACCCCGTAAAACTGCGCCATGACAGCCAGTTTGAACACCGACGCCGCCTTCGTGCCTGAGACCGTGCACAAGCGCGATGTGTTTTCCGAAACCATATCGGGCACCTTGGAAGGTGTCGCCGATTTTCCGGTTGTCCTGCGGCGTTTGGATGGCGTGCCCATCTACGCGCGGCCCTTGGCAGGTTGGCTCGCCCGCAAAGAGATCCGCGGCCTCAAAGCCGTCCAAGACATCGCAGGCTGCCCCGTGCTGGTGCGCGTTGACAAAACGGGTCTCTTGCGCAGCTGGACCTCTGGCACACCCTTGCATTTGGCCAAACCCACCGATCCGGCCTGGTATCGCGATGCCAAACGTCTTTTGCGTGAGATGCGGCGCGTCGGCGTGACCCACAATGACATAGCCAAGCCGCAGAACTGGTTGATGACACCCGATGGACGGGCTGCCGTGATTGATTTTCAGCTGGCCTCCGTCCACCGAAAGCGCGGTCGTCTCTTTCGCATAATGGCACGGGAGGATCTGCGCCACCTGCTCAAGCAAAAGCGCGCCTATGCCCCAGAGCTTTTGACACCATCCGAGATCAATATGCTGAATCGCAAGGCGCTGCCTTCGCGGATCTGGATGGCGACGGGAAAGCAACTTTATAACTTCGTAACGCGACGTTTGATGAATTGGTCCGATGGCGAAGGGACAGAAGATCGCATTGAACGAGAAACCCCGGCTCTGAGTGCGGCATGGCTGGCAGAATCGCGGGTGCATGACGTGGCCTTCTGCACCTATGCGCGCGCCGCCAAGGGCGTAGGCCTCTATGCGTTCGTCGAAACGGATCTTGACGCCGATGCTCTGCGCAAGCTCGTGAATGAGCCAAAGCCCGAGTTGATCCAGCCTGTTGAGACACTGCCGCGTGACCAGCACGGTCGCGCGCGCTTGGATGCGCTGCAACTTGTGGCAGCGAACCGCTTGGATGAGCTTGAGGTGATCACCGAAGCAGATACAGAGCTCAGCGAGACCCTGAAGCCGATTGTAGAGGGCCGCCTCAACTTAACCGACCGGGTCTTTAAGTAACGCTCTTTCCAGTGGCGCGTTGAAAGCCTTGATCGATCGCGTCTCTTATCCGGGTTTCCAACGCGCGTTGCTTTGACGCTGAATGGATCTTGAGACCGAAAGTGTCTTTGACATAGAATGTATCCACAACCTGCTCACCATAGGTCGCGATCACGGCAGAGTTCACATAGAGGTTGCAGGCGCCAAAGGCACGGCTGAGATCGTAGAGCAGCCCAGGCCTGTCACGCGTGTCCACCTCGATAATTGTATAAATATCAGAGCCTTCATTATCGAAAGTCACATGTGTCGGCACCCGGAACGCAGCTTCACGTTTCTTGATCTTGTCACGTGATTTGATCGCCTCTCTTGCAACAACTTCGCCTCTGAGGGTTTTGTGGATCATCTCTTGTAAACGTGGCAAGCGCCGCAATTCGTAGGGGTTTCCGTCCGCGTCCTGCACCCAGAAGGCCGCGGTCGAAAAACCATCCGCAGACGTATAGGTGCGTGCGTCCACGACATTTGCCCCGACCAGCGCCAGCGCCCCGGCAAGGCGCGAAAAAATGCCTGGGTGATCGGCCAGGGCAAAGCAAGCGCGCGTCGCATCGCGATCTTCGTCCGGATGCACGTCAATGCCGATCTCATCTTCCTTCAAATCCTTCAGGAGATTGGCAAAAACGACATGGGCCGTGACGTGCAAGCCTTGCCAGTAGGGCGGATAGTGACGCGCGGTTTCCACCTTCAGGTCTCGCGGTGCCCAGTCTGCAAGCGCTTCTCTCAATTTGCGCTTGGCGTCTGAACCGCGCTGTTCGCGATTGAGATCTTCAAGCCCGCTTTCCATGGCGCGTTTGGTCTGCCGGTAGAGCGCGCGGATAAGCGAGGCCTTCCAGTTGTTCCATGTGTTCGGCCCAACACCGCGGATATCGCAGACGGTCAGAACGCATAACAGATCAAGCCGCTCTTTGGTTTGCACCGCTTTTGCGAAATCCCGCACCGTCCTTGGATCTGCAATGTCGCGCTTCTGGGCCATGTCCGACATCAGAAGGTGATACCTGACCAACCACTCAACGGTTTCTACGTCTTTGGGTTTCAGGCCCAAACGTGTGGCCACTTTGCGGGCGATCCGTGCGCCCAGGATGGAATGATCTTCGTCCCGCCCTTTTCCGATATCATGCAGCAAAAGCGCCACGTACAGCACACGACGGTTGACACCACTTTCCAAAATGGATGACGCCACGGGCAATGCTTCGATCAGTTCGTCGCGTTCGATCTTGTCAAGTTGTGTGATGCATTGGATCGTGTGCTCGTCGACCGTGTAGCTGTGATACATGTTGAACTGCATCATCGCGCGAATGGCTTCCCATTCGGGGATCAGCGCTGAGAGGACACCCAGCTCATTCATACGCCTAAGTGCCCTTTCCGGCGCGCCATGTTTCAAAAGCAGCTGTAGAAACAACTTCTGGGCCGCAGCGTCAGCACGAAAGCTGTCGTCAATCAGGTGCAAATTCGCCGTGACCAAACGCATGGCATCGGGATGGATCAAAAGCCCGGTCCGCAGCGCTTCGTCAAAAAGCTGCAAAAGGTTCAGACGATCCGCTAAAAAGGCGTTTTCATCGGCGATTGCAAGTCGGCCATGGACCTCTTCGAAGGGCTCTTTCAGACGCCGCTTGCGTTTGAAAATCCGCTGCAGAATAGCCTCGGATTTTACATGGGCCGCTTCCAGTTTGGTCAGGAAAATGCGCGTCAGATCGCCCACGGCCGTGGCTTGGCGAAAGTAATCCTGCATGAAGACTTCCACGCCGTAGCGTCCGCCCGCGTCGACATATCCCAAGCGCTCGGCCACATCGACTTGCAGATCAAAGGTCAACTGCTCGACGGCGCGCCCTGTTGCCAAATGCAGGTGGCAGCGTGTCGCCCAAAGAAAGTTCTCCGCCTCTGCAAAGCGATCAAATTCATCTTCGGTCAACATGCCGATCTCGATCAGATCGCGGACATGGTCCACCTGGTAGAGATACTTGGCGATCCAGAAGAGAGATTGCAGGTCCCGAAGCCCGCCTTTACCTTCCTTGATGTTAGGCTCCACCACATAGCGTTCGCCTTGCTTGCGATGTCGCACGTCACGCTCGGCCAGTTTGGCTTCGATGTATTCTCGCGCCGTCCCATCAAAAACGTCTGACTGCAAGCGAGAGGCGAGCTTCTCTGCCAAGGCCGCATCCCCAAAGAGAAATCGTTTCTCCAAAAGGCCCGTGCGGATCGTAAAATCTTCCCGTGCGAGGCGTAGACATTCCTTCAGAGCGCGGCTTGCATGTCCGATTTTCAGTTTGAGATCCCAAAGAATGTAGAGCGTCGTCTCAATCAGGCTCTCCGCCCAGGGCGTGATCTTATAGGGTGTCAGAAATAGCAGATCGACATCGCTTTCAGGGGCCATCTCCCCGCGGCCGTACCCGCCCACGGCAAAGACTGCGATGCGCTCATTCTGGGTGGGTGTGGGTAACGGATGCACATGTTCCAAAGCCGTTGTCAGAACAGTACGCACCAGACAATCTGTCAACCAGCAGTAAGATCGCGTTGCGGCATGTGCCGCCATGGGATCGGCGCTCAGCGCTTCTGCGATCGCGGCCCGGCCCTTTGCATTTGCAGATTTCAGAACTCTGACCGCCACCGCCCGCACATGCGTCGGGTCTTTTGTGTCGTCAGCCAGTTCGGATAAAATCCGATCGTGAACAGCGCTTTCGTCGAAAATCTGCTCTGCTGGGCAGATCAGATCTGTTGGCAATGATGCCGCGTCTTTCATGCGCTCAGAACCCGGCGCTTCCAAAGCTGGTCGGCGCGGGGCTGATCACGACAACCTCTTTGTTTTCTACAGTGGCTACCGCCAGCGCACGTTGGTTCGTTCCATCGGGCATGAAGCGAAAGACGCCGTTTACACCCTGAAATCCCGCGGGTTGGATCAGGCTCGATCTGGTCAAAGCATCTGACTTGCCTGAACTGGCCAATGCGCCCACAGCTGCGATCCCGTCATACGCCAAACCGGCAAGCGCGTGCGGCGGGTTACCGTAGGCGGCCTCGTAGCGCGCGCGAAACTGCGAATTGCGCTGTGGGTCGGGAAGCGCAAACCATCCGCCTTGCACGCCTGGCAATTCCAGCGTCTGAGGAGGCGTATCCCATCTCGAGAGGCCAATGTATTGGGTCGTTTCGGTATCAAGCCCACTTTCTGGCAGCATTTGCGTGAACAGCGGCAAGGCTCCTGCCGTGTTGGCCGTGAAGAAAATCGCATTGGCCTCACTGGTTTCAGCAGAGCTGCGAATGTCGGGAACGGCATTGATCACAGCCTCCTGGGAAAACTCATAGCTCACGTTGCCCGCCGACACGGCACCGTTTGTCGCGATCGCGCGGTCGATGGCCACTTTGCCGACGCGGCCGGTGTCATTGTTGGCAAAAACGGTCAGGATGCGGTCCCTACCTTGACCGACGGCGTAATCCACCAGGCGGGTGGCTGTGCTGTCAAATGTTTGTCCCAAGACGAAGAGATTGCCGCCAGCAATGGCCGCGTTGTTGGAAAATGCCAGGACGTTTACGCCACGACCAGAGGCGGTTTGCGCGGCCGCAGTGGCGCTTTCGGCGCGCAGTGGGCCGATGATGATCTTGGCGCCATCGTTGATCGCTTGTTGCGTCGATTCCTGCGCTTTGGACGGATTGCCCGCTGTGGGATAAACGCGCAAATCAATTTGAACACCGCTCAGATCAGTGCTTGCCAATCGCGCCGCGTTTTCCAGATCCTGAGCCAATTTCTGTTCATTGGTATCTGCTGACCCAATCGGCACCAAAAGAGCCACGGGCACTGGCGCACGTGTGTTGATGGAAGGGCCTGTATTGCCGGTTAAGGTGCCGCCCATACAGGCAGCCAAAACAGTGAAAAGCGGCAGCATCAAAAGCCAAATGGCAACCTTGCGAAGGCGGGCGAACTGAGCAAAC
>CAKZYL010000443.1 GCA_937884705.1 uncultured Roseovarius sp.
ACGGATTGCCCTTGCCCAAGGGGGTGCTCTACATACAGCCTGACGCTCATCTTCTTCATGAGGACGTGATATATGGCCGTGACCAACCAGACACCAGAGCCGCAAGAGGGAACCGTCTCCGACGCGGTGCGCGGCAATTGGGTGGATCGCTACGCGCCACCCGCCACGCGACCCTATCTGCGGCTCTCCCGCGCGGACCGCCCGATTGGCACGTGGCTCCTGCTTTTGCCGTGCTGGTGGGGGCTGGCTTTGGCGATGGTCTATGACGGACAGGCCAGCTGGCACGATCTGTGGATCTTTGTCGGCTGCGCCATCGGTGCCTTCCTGATGCGGGGGGCAGGCTGCACGTGGAATGACATCACCGACCGCAACATAGACGGATCGGTTTCCCGCACAGCATCCCGCCCCATCCCATCTGGACAGGTCAGCGTCACGGGCGCGCTCATCTGGCTTGTGGTGCAGGCGCTCTTGGCCTTTGGCATTTTGCTCACCTTCAACCTTGCTGCGATCGCCTTGGGCGTTCTGTCGCTTTTGCCCGTGTGCATCTATCCTTTCGCCAAACGCTTCACCTGGTGGCCTCAGGCTTTCTTGGGCATGGCCTTCAATTGGGGCGCGCTTTTGGCCTGGACGGCACATACCGGGAGCCTCGAATGGCCCGCCGTCCTACTCTATCTCTCGGGCATCGCATGGACCCTCTTTTACGACACCATCTATGCCCATCAGGACGCCGAAGATGATGCGTTGATCGGCGTAAAATCGACGGCACGGCTCTTTGGAGCGGATACGCCTGCGTGGTTGCGCCGCTTTCTTGTCATCACCGTGTGCCTGCAGGGCTTGGCCGTGATCATGGCTGTCATCGGGGCCTCGCCCTACGGCGTTCTTTTTGCGCTCTGCGGTACATGGGCGTTTGGCTGGCATCTGCAGTGGCAGCTTTCCGGTTTCGACCCAGAGAACAATGACAAGCTGATCACGCTCTTTAGGTCCAATCGGGACGCAGGTTTACTACCTTTGCCGTTTTTTGCCGCCGCGTTGTTCCTATGATTGCACTTAGGCGCGCGCGGCCATAAAACGGGGGTCGGGGAAACATCAAGCGCGGTGTGCATGCGTTTATCTTCTTTATTTGCGATCTTGGGTGTGTTTGTAGCGGCCGCATTGATCTCCTTGGTGAGCGCGCGGTTCGCCGTGGCGGTGATTGAGGAAACGTCGAAAACCTCCGTGCTCAACGCTCTGGATGATCGGGGCCTGATTTGGGCTGAGATCGATATAGACGGTTTGCAGGTTTATCTGTCGGGAACAGCACCATCCGAGGCCGCACGGTTCCGGGCTCTGTCCACAGCCGGATCTGTCGTCGAGGCCACGCGTGTGATTGACCAGATGCTGGTTGAAGAACGCCAGAACATCGCCATTCCAAAGTTTTCAATGGAAATCCTGCGCAATGACGGCGGTCTCTCTTTGATCGGCCTCATTCCGGTGAGCATGGATCGGGAGGCATTTGTCAGTGAATTGCGTCAGATCAACCAAAACGAAGAGATTTCAGATTTCCTGGAGGCGGCCAACTATCCCGCGCCGGAAACCTGGAATGATGCGATTACCTATGCCGTACGGTCTTTGACGTTTCTTGACAGCGCCAAAATCTCCGTGAACCCGGAGCGGATCGCCGTGACAGCCATTACTGCCAGTCAGAATGAGAAAGCCAGTGTGGAGCAGCAGCTGGCGCGCTTGACGCCTGATGGGTTTGGACTTTCCCTCGACATCTCCGCGCCGCGTCCCGTCATAACGCCGTTCACGCTGCGGTTTCTCATTGATGAAAACGGGCCGCGTTTTGACGCGTGTTCTGCGGATACCAAAACAGCCGGTGATACAATCCTCGCCGCGGCCAAGGTGGCAGGCATGACGGCAGAGGCCAATTGCATTATTGGCCTGGGTGTGCCGACGCCCCGGTGGTCCGAGGCTGTTGCTATGTCTGTTGCGGCCGTATCGGAGCTTGGTCAGGGCACCGTCACATTTTCAGACGCAGATATCTCTATCCTGGCGGCCGAAGGCACCGAGCAAGCGCGCTTTGACGATGTGATTGGTGGGTTGGAAAACGATTTGCCGGACGTTTTTTCGCTCAAGGCGGTTTTGCTGGAAACCCAGGATGCCCAAGACATCGAAAACCTTGAGTTCACGGCCACCTTGTCGCCAGAGGGCCTTTTGCAACTCAGCGGGCGGCTCGCAACGCCGGTAGACCGCACAACGGTCGACAGTTTTGCCATGGCCCGGTTTAGGACAGACGGGGTCGATATGCGTGCGCGCGTAGATGACGGCGTGCCCGATGACTGGACCTATCGCGTGATCACCGGGCTTGATGCTCTGTCGCATCTGTCCAATGGCATCGTCAGCATTACGCCGGACAGCGTGGCCATCAGCGGCGCGACAGGCGAAGCGGACGCCAACACAAACATCGCGGCTCTCCTGGCCGATAAACTGGGCGACAGCGCGCAGTACGACATCAAGGTTCGGTATCAAGAAGCCCTTGATCCTGTTGCCACCGCGCCCACTCCGGAAGAGTGCGAAGCTCAGATCAACGCGATCAAGGATGCCCGCAAGATCACCTTTGAGCCCGGCTCGGCCCGCCTTGATGTCACCGGCAAGCAAATTATGGATGATATCGCTGAAATCCTGCGCGAGTGCGGCGCCCTGACGATGGAAATTGGCGGGCACACAGACAGCCAAGGGCGCGAGACGATGAACCAGCAGCTCAGCCAATCTCGTGCACAGACCGTTCTAAACGAGCTTCGCATGCGGCGCGTGTTGACCGGAGAGATCACGGCGGTGGGGTATGGCGAAAGCGAACCGATTGCCGACAATGACACAGAAGAGGGACGCGAGGCCAACCGCAGGATCGAGTTCAAGGTTCTGCATGAAGAGGATGGCGCCCCGGAGGGCGACGAGGTAGATCCTGAGTTGGCGGCGGCGGACCAAGACACTTCTGAGACAGCGGCAGAGACCGACGCAGAAGATCCTCAGGCCGATGACGGGGACAGCGAGAGCGCGAATGAACAGAACTGAGTTTATACTTGTCACAGCGGTGATCTTGTTTGTGGCATTTTGCATCGGCTGGTTTGCAAACTGGCTGGTACATCGTTTCATCCGTGTTGCTGGCTCTGACGTGGGTGAGCTGGAGCGCATGGCGCAAGAACTGCACGAAGCAGAAGAGACCCGCGATCAGGCGATCACGTATCTGCAACAGCGTGAGGCCGAACTGACCAACCAACTCAGTCAGACAGAGGCCGAACTGTCGGCCACTATGGATGGTCTCAGAGAAGCGCGACAAGAAGCGGAAGTGCTTCGAAACGAGTTAGAAGGTCAAAGCACGGTCTGACCCTCAAGCAGCCACCTTCTGCGGGAACGGTGTGTCACCCGGCGCGCTGAACCGCGTTGATCAACCTGTCAATATCGCCGTTGTTTGCATCCAGCATTGATCCGATTTCAGTGCGCTCGACAATGCGCATGCTGACGCCTTCGATCACCATGTCGAAAAACAGGTTCTTTCCGCCGCGCTCATAGACCAGAAAGAGAACTTCAAACGGTGACTCGCCGCGCAGAAAAACCGTGGCTTCCACCTCGTGATAGTTCTTTGACCTGCGAACGCCTTGAACTTGAATTTCACCGCCAATGAATTCCCGGAAGCGCTTGCCATACTTCCGCGCGACATAGCCCTGAAACGCTCCAGAGAACGCTCTCAGCTGCGCTTGCGATGCCCGGCGGCTGTCGGCGCCGAGAGCGGATCTGGCAATGATCGGGACATCCGCATAGCGCGCAAAAATCCGCTCAAAATCGCCGATCATGGCGGATTCTGATTTGCCCGATGCGATCACGCGGTTGATCTCGCCCACGATCTTATCCACCAGAGCTTTCGATGCTGCCTCTGTGAGCGCCAGTGCGACGGACGGCGCAATGCCCGCAAAAAAGCCAAAGCTTATGGCGCTGCCAATCACCGTACGGCGGTCCAGCTTTTTCGTTTCATGGGTCATGAGCATTACTCCGGAGCTTCTAGGTCCAAGAATGGATCATTGAAGGGATCAAGTAAATCTTCCGAAGATGAGTCGCCCACCTCAAATCTGCGGTTTTGAAGATAAAGTGATCGCGACTGCGCATAACTGTCCGCACTTTCATAGAGCACGCTGTCGATGGTTGATCCAAACCGTGACCGCTGCGACAGCACCGAGGACACAGAGGCCCCCGCCGTCCAGTACTCTTCTGGATCTCTGATCCAGTAATCAAGCGGGTTCAGGAACAGATCGACCAAGCCCCCGAAACTGTCGCGCTGTGTCGATGGGCCAAATATCGGCCTTTCGACATAGGCACCTTCTGGAACGCCCCATACCGCCAGTGTCTGACCAAAATCTGCATCGGTGGCGCGTGGCATATTGAATTCCGTCGCGACATCAAAAAACCCCAAAAACCCGAATGTTGAGTTTACGACAAACCGGTATGTGTCTTCCGTCGCGCCCTTCATATTGCCCTGCAATACATTGTTCACGACTGCGCCTGGAATGGACAGGTTGTCGGAAAACTGACTTATCGCATCTTCAACCTCATCCCCGACGATCCCGCTATACGTATTCGATACAGGCCGCAGCACCGCGCGATCGACGCCCTTGTTGAAAGAGTGGATCGCTCGGTTGGTGTTTTCATAGGGATCCCACGGCTCACCAGGGGGATGATCCGCTGGCGGCGTAGAACATGCCGCCACAACCGTCAAAATCAATGACAAAAGAAAAAAGCGCAGACCACGCGTGCATGCAGGCAAATACCTAGTATCGAAAAGTTTCACGTCGCAAATCGCCGTAACAGGTTTTGGATGGACATAAACACCCATGTCCATTTGCCCAGTCTTTTGCAGCAAAAATATGATTAACCGGTGACCATACTGGCGTCGGTTAAGCCATTTTACGCCTGTTTTGCAAGTCTGGCACCATAAGTGCCGCAGAGTTTCAATAAAGTGGTGTCTTTTACGCCGGATTTCCACGCACGTTTTTGCGATTTTCCCTCAGCCGGAAACCCGCTAGCGTGCGCGTGAAAATTGCTGGAGACCTGCTATGGGACAATTTGAAACCAAACTCAGTGAAATGGGGATCACCCTGCCGGAGGCGCCGATGCCTGCGGCCAATTACGTGCCTTCTGTTCGCGTGGGCAACACGCTCTTTGTCTCGGGCCAGTTGCCCAAGCTGGGTGAGACGCTGATGGTGGGCAAGCTCGGCGCAGACATGGAGACAGCCCAGGGCGCGGAGGCCGCCAAAGCTTGTGCGATCAACCTTCTGGCGCAGGTGAAGGCGGCCTGTGATGGGGATCTGGATCGCTTGGTGCGCGTGGTGAAGCTCACTGGATTTGTCAATTCGACGGCGGATTACGGCGAACAACCTGCGGTGATCAATGGGGCCTCTGACTTTCTGGGTGAGGCTTTGGGGGACGCGGGCAAGCATTCGCGCTCCGCGGTGTCTGCGGCGGCACTTCCGTTTGGCGTCGCCGTCGAGATTGAAGGCATTTTTGAGATCACATGACCAAGCTCCCCGAGGGTTTTCTCCAGGCCCCGATTGCACATCGCGCGCTGCACGACGCAGGGCGCGGTCGGGTCGAAAACTCGCGCGCCGCGATCGAGGCCGCGATGGCGGCCGGATATGCGATCGAGATGGATCTACAGTTGAGCCGCGACCATCAGGCGATGGTATTTCACGACTATCACCTTGATAGATTAACTGGCGAAACCGGGCCCGTTTTGGTGCGCGACGCGGCCGAGCTGACAGGCATAGAGCTGGGCGATGGCGAGGACGGAATTCCAACCTTTGCCGAAGCGTTAGAGCTGGTCGCAGGCCGCGTGCCGCTGTTGATTGAGCTCAAGGATCAACACGGGTCGCTGGGTGTCACCAACGGCGCCCTGGAGCAGGCTGTCGCCCGCGCGTTGCGGCGCTACACTGGCCCATGCGCCGTCATGTCCTTCAATCCTAATATGGTGGCAGAGCTGGCGCGTTTATTGCCAGATATCCCACGGGGCCTTGTCACCAGCGAGTTTGAAGGATCCTATTGGGCGCATCTCCCGGAGGAGGTCGGCCTGCGGCTGCGTGACATCCCGGATGCTGCGCGGGTGGGTGCGTCTTTTATCTCTCATCACGCGCCCGATCTTGGGCGTGCGCGTGTACAAGAGCTGCGCGCCGGGGGGATGCCAGTTTTTTGCTGGACCATCAGGTCTGAGGCCCAGGAGCGAGAGGCGCGTCTAATGTCAGACAACATCACGTTTGAGGGCTATGAGGCCATGCTTCCGGCTTGAACTCGCCCGCCCGCGGCCCAGATTGAGACATGTCCCCAAAAAGGCAGGATCCATGGACGGCCAGACAGTCACCCTGACCGCATATGAAAAGATCAGTGA
>CAKZYL010000444.1 GCA_937884705.1 uncultured Roseovarius sp.
GCCGCTTCGAAATCGCCGATCGGGGTCTGGAACGCCATCGGGCTTGCGTGATTGAGATCGAGGCGCAGCAGGGCCATGGTGCGCAGCACCGCCGAGGCTTGGTCGTCGACCCGCTCTAAAACGCGGTTTTGGTGCAACGCGCCGGAGAGCACTTGCAGCGCCATCACCGAAACAAGCGCGAATAGCGCTAATGAGACCACCAACTCAAGCAGCGTGAAGCCACGGGGCGCGCGCGCGGGGCTCATGGGAGCACCCGTACAGGCACAAAGGTTTGCACTTGCGCGCCGGGGCCGTCCTGTGCGGTCACTCGGATTGTCACCGCCACCAATGTGCCTTCGGTCGGGGTTTCTTCCAGCACGATCCGCCAATCCCGCGCGCCCATACGCTGCTGATCCGGCAGGCCGCGCCCGGCCTCAAGGCCCACGCGACGCAACTCCTCAGCACGGTTGAGCGCCACATGATGGGCAAGTCCGCGCTGCAATGTGCCTCCTAAGCCGCGCTGTGCCTGATCAAAGCCACGCCATGCGCCGATGCTGGCAATGGCCAACACGGTGACCGCAATCACCAACTCGATGAGGGAAAACCCGCGTGGAGAGCTGGGAGACCGGGGCATGCTCACCCTCCGGCGCCCTGGCAGGATAGCTGTGCCAACCGGGTTGCCCGGCAAAGCCTTGCTGCTTCTTGGGTGCCAAGCCGAAGCTCAAACTGGGTCATCCGACCATCGCCGAGAATGCGAATTGGGGGCTCTGTCCCGAGGGTCCGGGTGGCGGGTGCAGGATAGGGCAGACCCGCGATGCTCCAGACGACAGGCATTTGCAGCGCGTCAGAGCGCTCCACTCTCTGCCACGCTTCTGATACCGCATCATAGCGGAGGACTTCCCAGCCTGTGGAGAGCGGTTGCAGGCCCATGGTCTTGCGCCCGAAAAGTGCCGATTGAGCCGCATTCGACAGGGCCGCTTCAAACCGCTGCGCTTGGCCGTCGGCATCGCCTGCGCGCATGCCAGGCAACAGTTGCGCACCGCCGCCAAAGCCCATGATCACACCCAGCGACATGACCGACACGATGCTCACAACCACCACCAGCTCAATGAGTGAAAAGCCGCGCGGTTGAGCTTGCGCGCGAGCTTTGAGCCGGGCCTCAGCAGACGGCAAGTGGCCCGGTCTCAGCGTTACTGCCAATTGACCACATCTGCATCGACACCTGATCCGCCAGTGCGCCCATCAGCGCCAAGACTGAAGAGATCGATATCGCCATGCACACCGGGGTTAAGGTACTGATAGTCCTGGCCCCAGGGATCTGTCGGCAGGCGGCCGATATAGCCGCCATCGGCCCAGTTTTGCGGCACCGGCGCGCGCGTGGGCGCTTCAACCAGCGCCTGCAAACCTTGCTCTGTCGTGGGGTATTGCTGATTGTCGAGCCGGTAGAGATTGAGGGCAGATTCGATCGCTGCGATGTCCGATTGGGCACGCACCGCGCGGGCCTGATCGGGGCGGTCGATCACCCGTGGCACGATGACCACAGCGAGGATGGACAGGATGACAACGACCACCATCAACTCAATGAGAGAAAAGCCACGCGGCTCCTGCAGGCGCGTGTGCCGAGGGGGGCCAGCCTTGTGAGCGAGAGTTGCTGAAGTCATGAAATGTGTCTATCGCAGAGTGAAACCGGGAAACCTCTTCACGTTACCGAAAAACGCGATGAGCGGCAACAGGCCCTGGCGTGTCAGAGGGCCAGCAAAAGGGGAGAGCGCGCATGGGGCCCAGCCTCTGGACGGACGGGATCCTTCCGGTGCTGACCTGTCTGCTTGGCGCTCCAATGGGATCTTTCGCGGCCTTTCTGGCGGATCGATTGCCGCGCGGGGAGCCGGTCATGTTTGCGCGCTCGTCCTGTCGCGGTTGCGGGCAAGTTCTGCGGTGGTGGGAGATGATCCCAATTCTCTCTTACGTGGTTCTGCGTGGTCGCTGCGCGCGGTGCGGCGACATTATTCCGCCGCGCCTCCTTCAAGCGGAACTGGCCGGGCTTGCTCTGGGCGTGCTGGCCGTTTGGGCCGATTTGGGGCTCATTGGCGCGATGGCGCTCTGGTGTCTTTTGGCGCTGATATTGGCCGACCTTGTCCATTATCGCCTGCCTAACCTGCTCACGGGCGCGCTTTTGGGGCTGGCGCTGATCTTTGCAACTGTCTCAATTGCACCCGTTGCGCCAGATATGGCATCGCTATGGCGGGCGGCCCTGGGGGCAAGCGTTGGGGCGGGCGTCTTCTATGCGATCTCTTGGATCTACCAGGTCTTGCGCGGGAGGGCCGGTATGGGCGCTGGTGATATCCGGTTGATGGGCGGGATTGGTGCGCTTGTGGTGCCCGCATCGGGTTGGGTCGGGCTTGCCATGGTCACGCTGATTGCGGGTCTTGCTGGATTGGCGCTTGGTCTCATGCGAGCTCTGCGCCGGGGCCGCGCGTTGAACGCGAGAACGCCCGTGCCTTTCGGAGCGTGTCTTGCCATGGCTGCCGCGCTCATTTGGGTTGCAGCCAATATCCACCCTGGTCTTTTTGCCAATCCCTAAGCCCCCAGGTTGCAAGACTACACGGGCGATCAAAAAAGGGGCCCTCGAAGGGCCCCTTTCAGGTCAATAGACTTTGCGAGCTACATCAGTTCGACACCGCTGGTGCCCCCATCGGGGAAGACGTTGTCGAGCTCTTTCCGGTTCCACCAAGCGCCGAGGACTGCGCAGCGGGCAAGGCTGTCACGGTGGTCGACTGCTTGAACGCTTGGAATTGCATGCTGAGGACATCCAGCTTGTGCGCGGTATCATTTTCAGGCGCGGCCATGATGACGGCCACATGACCATCCGTGAAACGCGCATCTGTCTGAACCGAGCAGACCTGCCGTCCGTCAATCCGGAAGAAGAGATTGTTATCACGCTTGACCGCGACCAGTTTGCGGCTCTGACCCAAGTTGCGCCCAGTGAAGCTGAATTCACAAAGATTGGTTAAGTCCGAGGCGCCGGAAAGACCATCCATGGCCTCGAATTCAAAGACGGTTGCGGTGGTCTCATTGTCAGCGTCGACGCGGTACATGAACGCCAGACCGCTGAAGTCACCGTCAGCAGACGCCGTTGAGCTCAACATGATACCGCTGTTCCAATTGAAACTGGTGTCAGGATCAAGCCGCTTCAATGATGCCGTCACTTTCATGTCGTTCGCGCAGAACGGCGCTTGCGCCAAGTACCAGGTTTGGTTTTCGTTGGCGACAACACGCATGAAGCTGGCCAAATGGAACCAGTTCCCCAGAATTTCGTCGAACAATTTCACTGCCTGAGCTTGGTTGAAATTGTATGTCCGCTTCAGATCAGGCTTCTGCAGGAACTTGTACGCTTTGTTCACGGCAATCCGCGGCTTCGGCGTGTCGGCGCGCGAAATCTGAGGCCCGGTGCACTTCAAGGCCCGTTCGATCTGGTCCACAGTCGCAGTCGGAACCGCAGCTTTCAGCAGCGCAAACGCACCCGCCACATGCGGCGTGGCCATCGACGTGCCGCTCAAGAACCGAAGCGCTGTCGGGTTCCCATCTGCATCGGCCGCTCTGATGCCGCTGCCAGGCGCGAGCAGGTCGTTCATTTGGTCAACGTTCGAGAAGGACGACAAGTCATCCTGTTTGGTCGTGCTACCAACTGTAACGGCTGTAGAGATACAAGCCGGATCACCGACGGAATCGTTAAAAAAGTCGTTTCCTGCCGCAATGACCACAGCGACATGCACCGATTTGAGTTGGTCGATGATGGCTTTACGAGGGTCATTGTCGCAATGCGAGAAGTAACGACCCCCGCCAAGGCTCATGTTTGCTGATGCAATGTTGCGGCCGCTCATTTTCCAATTGTAGACCTGTTCCAGACCCGCAATCTGGTCTGAGGTGTAAGTCAGGACACAGGGATTGTTGGAGCCGCAAAATGACGGGGCGTCAAATTCACTGAAAACCTGTACGGAAAGCAGGTCGGATGCCCGCGCCACGCCGTGGTTTCCCCTTTGGTAACCCATCGCAGTAGCGGCCACATGCGTGCCGTGCCCACACCCGTCGATGCTGGTGTCGCAATCAGGCGCAGCACTGCCATTGCTGTTGTTTATCTGCCGTTCGGTGCCATTAGGACACAGGGAAGTGACCGTGACATTGGGCTGGTTGGAATTGGTGGACGCGCAGAAAGATCCGACGATCTTTGGTCCAATCGGATCACGGAAGGCAACGTGATTTGTCCGCGTGCCAGTGTCGAGAACGGCCACGATGGCGCCTTCGCCCGTATGGCCGTTTTGCCAAAGTCTTCTGGCTTGTATGACTGTCGTACTCTGGGCCAGAGTGGGCCGTGCAGGCACATCTTCATGAATGGACGTAACGCCCGGCATGTTCATAACGCGCGACAGATCCTCTGGCGTGACCGTCATCGCCATGTAGGGAATGGTTTCAAATTCGCGCACGTTTGACGGGCTTTGGAGTGTGCCCATCATCTGTTTCTGCATGGCGGCAATACCAGCACGCTGACTGGTTGCTGCCGTCGCACTGAGGCCGCCCTCAGGTGCAAACGTGTCTGCGTTCAAACCGACAATCACCCGGATCTGGCCAGCGTCCTGGGCCCGCGCCATCATCGCGCTTCCGCTGGCGGTCACTGCGGTCCCGTGTTCATCCGCCATATGCATGGACAGCCCGTCCGGCGCTTGTTGCGCAGTCGCGCCCCCTGTGCCTGACAGACCGGCGACCAGAGCAAAAATGCCAACCGCGCAGGCAAACCGCCCGGATTGTCTAACTTTCGTACTAAAATGTGTCATTCCGCACCTCCTACACCCCTTAAACGCACAAATTTGAACGGATTAAGGCAGCATCGCATAAAATCGAAAAACCAAGTAGGTGTGTTGCGGGTTTAGATCTCTCGCGGAGGAGATGTGAATTTTTTCCAAACGCCCCTTAAGTCCAATAATACTTTGAAATTATTTCATTATTTTAAGGCGCTAAGCTGGTTTCTTGTTTCGGTTGCGTCAAAAGTGAGTTTCCTGCTGCGACAAACTGCAACAAACTGTCTTTTGGACAGCGCAAGGCACAATGTACTGACGCCACAATCCGAACCAAACTTTTCATTTGATTCGTTTTGTTATCGCGTTTTAGCAGTTCATAGAGGGTCGCGACGTGCTGAAACAACCTAATGCGAAACCACCGGCACATTGAATTGTTCCTCATGATTTCAATGCGCTTGAAACGTCACCTTTGATGGAAGCGCATCGCATGCCGTGACCGAGATACGGGTTTACGCGGCTATGACCGGGCCATCGAATGGCTGTGAGCCGTCAAATGGTGGAGGCATGGTTTTGGCCGAGTTTTAAGCGCTTCTTGGATCGTTTTTCCACCTTGATTTTTATCTGGTGGCAGTGCGCTGTGCCGCGAGCCGTGTTTCACGAACGTTTGCTTGAAAGCGCGAATAGGGGACGTCATCCGCAATGCAATTTCTGGCGTTGATCAGATATGAAGGTGGGCTTCCACCTGAGCGCGATTGGCCTCAAACATGTCGGCCGTCCCGTTCCAGACGATCCGGCCTTTTTCGATGACATAGTACTGGTCAGAAACGCGCGAAAGCTCGGTGAGGTTCTTGTCGATCAACAAGATCGAAAGCCCTGTGGTCTTTAGGCTATGCAGCATGTCCCAGATCTCGGCGCGGATCAGGGGGGCCAAACCTTCGGTTGCCTCGTCCAGGATCAAAAGATCAGGATTTGTCATGAGTGCACGCGAGACAGCGAGCATTTGTTGCTCACCCCCGGAGAGCTGAAACCCGTAATGGTCCTTGCGCTCGGCCAGCCGTGGAAAGGCCTCAAAGATCTTGTCTACAGTCCATGCGCCGGGACGGCCCGTCGCCACAAGGTTTTCCGTCACGGTCAAGGATGGGAACACTTGCCGACCTTCCGGCACCAAGCCGACGCCAGCCTTTGCCACCGCGTAGGGTGGCGCACCTGTCATGTCTTGGCCGCGAATGGTGATGCGTCCCTCCCGTGGCTTCAGCAACCCCATGAGGCAGCGGATCGTCGTTGTTTTGCCCATGCCGTTGCGACCCATCAGCGTCGTGACCTGGCCCTGTTCGATGGTCAGACCCAGCCCGAAAATCACCTCGGCATTGCCATAGCCCGCATGCAGATCCTCGATCACGGCAAAAGCAGTCATACGGCGTCCTCTCCCAGATAGGCGGCGCGGGCAATCGGGTCTGCGCGGATCTCCTCAGGCGTTCCAGTGGCCACAATCGCGCCGTCTACGAGAACCGAGACGGTGTCGCTGAGTTGGAAGATGGCATCCATGTCATGCTCTACCAGCAGCATCGGGATGTGACCCCGGAGCGCGTTCAGGAACGCGATCAAGCGTGTGCTTTCGCGCTGTCCAAGCCCCGCCAT
>CAKZYL010000445.1 GCA_937884705.1 uncultured Roseovarius sp.
ACCTTTACCGCGTTGCGGATGGCCGCATCGTCGTACACTGGATGAATGAGGAAGAGATTGGCCCGCGTGAGACTTGGGGCAATTCCGGCAAATTTTAGTGCAACAGACGGGAGCACTGACAGGCGGCATTTGTGGATATCAAAAAAGCAGCGCGCAGAGCCATTGGCCGGCCCGGTCCGAGGCTTCTGACAGTGAAAGAAGCCTTTAATCTGACGCTAACATGATCCGGGTCGTTTTTGCCGGCCCGGATTTGGATGGGTTGCCCACCGAGTGCGAAGACGGCAACTGCAAGCTGATGATCCCTGATGAGAAACTTTCGAGTAGGCCGGGCCGTTAGGATCAGCATGCACAGCTGCCAGAAAATCCGCTTCTAAACGCAGGTCCCTTTTTTTGATCGCTGTGATGTATGGCAGGTTTTCTGGCGGCGTTTTGATGGCCTGAGCGTGGGATGCATAGCCTGGCCCACACCACTCTGTGATTTACTTTCCCATCCGGTCGGCAATTGCCACAATCCGGTACATGTCCCGCAGCACGGGTTTTTCGATCAGTTTGCCGTCGATCACAACGAGGCCAGTATCCGCGGCGGCAAATTCACCGATAATGCGCCGCGCGCGGGCAATTTGGGCGTCTGACGGGGTGAAAACAGCGTTGAGAGCAGCAATCTGCTTGGGGTGGACAGACCCCTTTCCTGCAAACCCCAGATCGCGCACTTTCTCAGCCTCGATCTGCATGCCGTCCGGGTCGTCCAGATCAAGAAAAGGCACATCAATTACGTCCAACCCAGCCGCGGCGGATGCATGCACGACGCGCGACCTGGCGTAAAGAAGCCCGTCATAGGAGTTTCGACACCGCAGCTCTGCGGCCATGTCTACCCCGCCAAAAAACATCGCATCAATCCGGCTCGAACACTGGGCAATCTCAAACGCGGCTTCTAACCCCTCATTGGTTTCGATGATCACGTGAAGCCGCGTGGCGTGCCCGGCCTCAGTGAGCAATTGGTCGAGCATCACCACCTCATCCGGCGTACGCACCTTGGGCATCATCAGTGCTGGCGGCGGGGTAGGCGTGTTCAGGACTGCGTTCACGTCTTCAATCCCAAAGCGCTCGCGCATGGAATTGATCCGCACGATGCGTTCCACCCCGTCATCGGCTTGCGGTTTTTCAAACAACGCCAACGCTTTCGTCCGTGCCTCGGCCTTGTCTTTGGGTGCGATGCCGTCTTCAAGCTCTACACAAACGATATCGGCGCCGCTGGCCAGTGCCTTTGGAAACATGTCTGGCCTAAGCCCAGGCGTGAAAATGAAACTGCGCCTTGGGCGCGCGATGCGTTCAGCCATCAAAACCTGCCCCAAAATTTGTCTTTCACCATAGCCTCTCGAGGATCATCCGACGCAAAGTGCCTACGCTCCAGCGAGACCTGTTGAACAAACCGATGGCTGCATTGCAACTGAAATCAAATAGGCGGCAGGATGAGAAAACAGGAATGGTGATCTGAACGTCCGCCATGGCATCCCAGAACACGCCCTGCGGCAGCAAAGGCGCGCGGCCCAACCCGGCCACCGGCGCATGCGCGTGCTGAGCGGCATCGTTGTAGAGTAGGGCGCAGTGGTGCGGAGCAATTTTGACCCTCAAAATTTTATAATAATGGCGGGGCAGTGACGGATACCTTTTTGCCCTCTTTGGCCCGCGCGCTTCAAGACGCTCTGTTATGGCTCGGTTCGAGGAGGCATTGGACGACCAGAGCTTTGAGACCAGCACCACTCTATGCCAGTGGGTGTTTATCTGCACGGCTAGAATGCGCCAGCAGTGACTTTGAAAGCTGCCCAACCAACACGACCTCGCAATTGGGCAGGGTGGTGGTTTTTAATTGATTTGCTGGGTAACACGAGGCGTTGGGCAAACCGGGAGCCAATCATGGCAAAGAAGAACGCGGCTGAGAGGATATCGCTGGTGAAACGGCCCAAGTCTGACCGTCAGCGTACGGAGAACGCTGCACACGCAAACTTGGCGTGATCCTAGGTTCTGAGAATTGATAGTTGTTCAATTCAATGACAAAGCAAGAGCTGATCTCCACCCGACCAATGCGCCCATTTCGACGAAAAATGATGAACAGATCAGTTCTCCAACAGGGTTCTGACACGACACCCGATGTCAACGATATGATATGATTTTGCTTATTTCACGCTGCAAAACGTAAAAATTTATCATTTTTATATCTGTCCTCGGTAGAATTGTACTAGAGCAAGCATCGAAAGTCATAGCTTCATTGGCCATGATCGGGGTTGCCCGATGAAAATGGGAGGACATCATGAAGAAATTGACCCTGCCCGGGATCGCGCTTGTCGCGACGGGGCTTGCTTCACATGCTTTGGCCGACGGCCACGCCAAGGAACTCACGATCGCCATTGTCAACAATGGTCACATGATCAACATGCAGAAGGTCGCCGAGGCCTATACCGAGGAAACCGGCGTGGCGCTCAACTGGGTGTCGCTAGAAGAGGGTGTTTTGCGCGAACAGGTGACATCCGACACAGCCACTGGCGGTGGCCAGTACGACGTCATTAACATCGGCATGCAAGAGGCACCGATCTGGGGAGCGGCGGGTTGGATTGAGCCGCTGGCATTTGGCGCTGACTACGACATGGATGACATGCTGCCCGCCATTCGCAATGGCCTGTCCCATGATGGCACGCTTTATGCCGCGCCGTTTTACGGCGAAAGCTCGATGGTCATGTATCGCAAGGATCTCACCGACGCGGCGGGTGTCAGCATTTCTGACAATGACAGCTGGGACAACATTCGTGCAGCCGCAGAAGCCATCCATAATCCTGATGAGGTCTATGGCGTCTGCCTGCGCGGTAAGCCAGGTTGGGGTGACAACATGGCGTTCATCACCACCGTCGTGAACTCCTTTGGCGGCGCATGGTTCGACGCTGATTTCCGCCCGCAGCTTGACAGTGAGGAATGGAAGGCGGCGATCAATTTCTACGTGGATCTTCTCGGTACTTACGGACCTCCGGGGTCTGAAGGAAACTCTTTCAACGAGATCCTCGCGCTTTACAATGAAGGCAAGTGTGGCATGTGGATTGATGCCACCATTGCAGCATCCTTCCTTGATGTAGACGGCGTGGCCTATGCGCAATCTCCGAACGCGGGCAACCCGGTGGGGGCAAACTGGCTTTGGGCTTGGGCTATGGCGGTGCCGTCTGGCACGGACAACGCCGATGAGGCTAAAGCATTCATCGAATGGGCGACATCAAAAGCCTATGTTCAGGCCGTCGCAAATCATCCTGAATTCGGTTGGGGATCTGTTCCAACTGGCACACGCGCCTCGACCTATGAGTTTTCGGAATTCAAAGACGTTGCCGGATTTGCCGATGCGGAACTGGCGGCCATCGGATCGGCTGCTCCGGAAGCAACGGATCTGAAGCCTTATGTAGGCGTCCAATTTGCGGCGATACCTGAGTTCCCGCAGGTTGGTTCGGCTGTCGCACAAGAAATGGCCGCGGCACTGTCGGGCGCGAAATCCGTTGATGAAGCTCTGGCTGACGCTCAATCTGCAGCCGATGCCATCATGTCGGAAGCGGGTTACTACTAATCCCGCTCTATGCTGGGACGGGTCTGCCTGTCCCAGCCCACCTGTTTTCAGAGGGACACGTGATGCAAGACCGCTCACTTGCCAGACTGTTGCAAACGCCCGCTGTTGTGCTGCTTCTGATCTGGATGCTGGTGCCGCTTGGCATGACGCTGTTCTTCTCGTTCATCCGGTATGTCCTGACCAGTCTGCGCAGACCTGAATGGACCACTCCGTCGCTCGACAATTGGCGGGGCTTGGGCAACTACCAATTCGTCTGGAACAATGATGGCTTCTGGTTGGCGATTTACAATTCGGTCCTGATGGTCGGCTCTATCCTGGTGCTCACGGTCGTCCTGGGCCTGGCCATCGCTGTGCTCATCAATCGCGCCTTCCCTGGGCGTGGCATTGTACGGGTTTTGCTGATCTCGCCGTTCTTCGTGATGCCCGCCGTCAACGCGGTGCTGTGGATCAACATGATCCTCGATCCGGTTTTGGGCCTTCAGGGTCTCGCGGTTGCCGGGATGAATGAAATGATCGACGGGCTGCGAACGTTCCCGCTTTTGGGTGGGTTCTTCTCGCTCTGGCCGGACTTGGAGCCAATTTCTTTCCGAGCCACGCAAACCTCAGCCTACGCCGTGATCATGATGGTGACCTGGCAGTGGACACCCTTTGCCGTGCTGATCTTCATGACATCGCTGCAATCAGAGGACCAACAACAAAAAGAAGCGGCCATTCTGGATGGCGCCAATGCCTGGTCGCGTTTTCGAAACCTGACGCTGCCGCATCTGGGCCGCCCGATCGCGATTGTCATCATGATCCAGGCGATTTTTCATCTCTCGCTTTATGCGGAGATTGAAATTGTCAGTAGGGGCAACGGCAACAAGAACCTGCCCTATCTGATCGGAGAATTCGCCTCCAACAACATCGGCGCGGCCAGTGCCACGGGCATCTACGCCGTCATCCTCGCCAACATTATTGCGATCTTCCTGCTCCGGATGGTCGGAAAAACTTTGATGGATTGAACCCATGGCCATCGTCGCACAAGAAACCAAGTTTGCCCGCATCTTCTGGCCCGTCTTGGCCTGGATCGTCGCGCTGATCTTCTTTTTCCCGATCTTCTGGCTGGTGCTGACCAGTTTCAAAACCGACGCCGATGCGGTGAAGCCCGAGTACCTGATCATGTTCCAGCCAACGTTGGAAAACTATCTGAACATGACTGAGAACTATGACTACTGGCGGTTCGCGTTGAACTCGGTGATCACATCCGTTTTCGCCACGGTCTTCACGCTGTTCGTGGGGGTGCCCTGCGCATATGCAATGGCCTTCAACCCGTCACGGCACACCAAGGACGTCCTGATGTGGATGTTGTCGACCAAGATGCTGCCCGCTGCCGCCGTGCTCTATCCCATGACATTTCTGACCAAGAATTTCTTGGGCATTTTTGACACCCATTTTCTGATCATTCTCGTGCTGAGCCTGATCAACCTGCCCATCGTGATCTGGATGCTGTTCACGTATTTCAAGGAGATCCCCAAGGAGATCATAGAAGCGGGCAAAATGGACGGCGTGAGCACCTGGGGAGAGATCAGGGATATCCTGCTACCGCTCGCTTGGGGTGGTGTCGCGTCAACGGCGCTCCTGTGTTTCATCTTCTGCTGGAATGAAGCCTATTGGACCGTGCGCCTGACAACAACTGAGGCCGCCACACTCTCCAAACTCATTGAAGGCAACCGCGCGCCCGAGGGGCTGTTCTTCGGCAGGCTTTCGGCCGTTTCCACAGCAGCGGTCGGGCCCATCATCGTTCTTGGATGGTTTTGCCAAAAGCAGCTTGTTCAGGGCCTCACGTTCGGAGCGGTGAAGTAATGTCAGTGCTGACACCAGAGTTTGAGTTTGTTGATCGGGCCTCGCAATCCATTCGCTATCTCGAACATGGCTGGCCGACGGAGCTCTGCCGGTGGCACGCCCATGAGGAATACGAGCTTCACTTGATTGTGGCGACGGAAGGCAAAGCCTTTGTGGGCGACTACATCGGTCCTTTCTCGCCAGGCGCCTTGTTCTTATGCGGGCCCAATCTGCCGCATAACTGGATCACGGATGAGATCGGAGAAACCGCGACCGTTGGCTTGCGTGACATGTTGGTTCAGTTCAACCAAGACAGCGTAGATCGCCTGAAAATCGCATTCCCTGAGTTCTCGGCCCTCGATGACATGCTGGCGCGCTCCCGCGGCGGCATCGAGTTTATCGACTTTGATTTTTCTCAAGCGCGCCATGCTTTGGAGGGTATTCGCGACACCCTCGGCGCAGATCGCATTTTACGTGTCCTGCAGTTCCTGCTGATGGTCAATGCGCATCCAAAGCAAAAGACCCTGTCGGAAACGCGGCTTTCGCTTCCCAAGGCACAAGCGGGTCGAAACAACATCGCCGATGTCGTGGATTATCTGACGCAAAACTTCGCCGAAGACATCCGTTTGGAAGACGCCGCCAACATGGCGCATATGAGCGCCACATCGTTTTCCCGGAACTTTCAGAAAATGACCGGCAGCAAGTTCAGCACGTTTTTGACGAAGGTGCGGATTGGTCAGGCCTGTTTCCGTCTGCAAGCCACCGAAGAGAAAGTGGCCACGATCTGCCACGAGGTTGGCTTTCGCAACCTTGCGAATTTCAACCGACATTTCCTGAAGGTCAAAGACATGACCCCGTCTGAATACCGCGACCTGATGCGGTCTGAACTGATGCCAGCACCTGAGAAATCGCATGGCTGAACCGCGTTTCTTTGCCACCTCCTATGACCGCTCGCAGTGCAGCACCGGGGTGGTTCATATCGGCTTTGGGGCGTTTCATCGCGCGCATCAGGCGGTGTTCATCGATGACTATATGAACAAGACGGGCGATCTGAGATGGGGGATCGCCGCTGTCAATCTACGGGCTTCTGAGTCTCAGGTGTTTTCGGATGCGGCACGGGCTGCTGATGGATATCTGCTCAAGACGATTTCTCCAGATGGCACACAAGAGTTTCGCAAGGTGCGATCTCATTTGGAACATTGGGACGGATCCAAGGACCTGGACTCTGCTGCGACACTTTTGGCGCGACCAAGCGTGTCCGTCGTGACAATCACAATCACAGAAAGCGGTTATGCCTTCGATGAAAACTGGGCGTTGAACCTCGCAGACGCCGACGTCGCTGCAGACCTTGCGGGCGGCACGCCGAAAACCCTTTACGGTTTTTTGGCGTTTGGTTTGTCGAAGCGTCTCACCGCCGGAGGTGCACCGATTTCAATTCTGTGCTGTGACAACATTCGAAGCAACGGACGGGTTCTTGAACGCGCCTTTCACGCGTTTCTCGATGCGTCCGGGCAGATCGCACTGGGTGATTGGGTGCGCAGCCATGTGTCTTTCCCTTGTTCCATGGTTGACCGCATCACCCCGCGCAGCACGCAAGAGCTTTTCACCGAAGTCAGCAGGCTTTTCCCGGCTGAGGCCACGTGGCCCATCCAAGCAGAAGCCTATTTGCAATGGGTTCTTGAAGATCGTTTTGCGGGGCCCATCCCCGCACTTTCAGGCGCGGGCGTTCAGATCGTCGAAGATGTTGAACCCTTTGAAGAAGCCAAAATTCGCATTCTGAACGGTGGTCATACATGTCTTGCCTACCTTGGTGCCCTATCGGGTCATCACACCTTCGATGCTGCTATCCGCGACCCCAAACTGCGCGCGCATTACGATCAGTGGGAGGTTGAGGAGGTCTTGCGCGGGCTTGGAAACAACTTCCCATTCGATCTGAACACCTATCTCGCTGAAGTGACGCATCGGTTCGAGAATGAGGGCATCGCGGATCAACTAGAACGCATTTGCATGGATGGATATTCCAAGATGGGCCTCTACATTCGTCCAACCCTGGAAGCCTGTTTGCAACAGGGAGTTACGCCGAATGCAGGCTATGCCAGCATCGCGTCTTGGGTGGTTTTCGCCAAAAGATTTGCCGCTGGCAAATCTGCCATTCCGTATCATGAACCTTTTTGGGATGTTCTCGCGCCGATGCTTGTCGTCGGGCGAGAAGAGGATCTGGCGCGTGATCCGCAGCTTTGGGGCGACTTGCCCGCATGCGTCCCGGACTTTGCCCCCGACCTAACCGCAGCAATCAAACGGATGGATGCACGATGGCCAGCTTAACCCTCAGAGATGTTGCCAAAGCCTATGGCTCGACGCGCGTGATTGAGAGCATCGACCTCGACATCACGGATGGTGAATTCGTCGTTTTCGTCGGGCCTTCGGGCTGTGGCAAGTCCACGCTGTTGCGCATGATTGCGGGGCTAGAAGAAATCTCGGGCGGTGATGTGTCCATCGGAGACACAGTGGTTAATGAGGTGGCGCCAGCCAAGCGAGGCGTGGCCATGGTTTTCCAGACCTATGCACTCTACCCGCACATGACGGTCTACAACAACATGGCCTTCGGTTTGAAGCAGGCCAAGATGCCCAAAGATCAAATCGACAAGCGCGTGCGCGAAGCGGCCGACATTCTGGACATTGGCCCGCTTTTGGATCGTACACCCCGGGCGCTTTCAGGCGGACAGCGCCAACGCGTCGCCATCGGGCGCGCCATTGTCCGCGAACCCGAAGTGTTTCTCTTTGACGAGCCGCTCTCAAACCTTGATGCCGCCTTGCGCGTGCAGACCCGGCTTGAGATCGCGCGCCTGCATGAGCGGCTTGGGTCCACTATGATCTACGTTACCCACGATCAGGTGGAGGCGATGACCCTTGCGGACAAAATCGTGGTCCTGCGTGGCGGCGACATCGAACAAGTCGGCAGCCCAATGGAGCTTTATGAGCGGCCACAAAACACCTTTGTGGCCCAGTTCATCGGCAGCCCGAAAATGAACTTCTTCAACCATTCGGACTTGGCGCAGACGGCCCCGCCGGAGCTCAGGCAGGTGGATGAGGATACGATCATCGGGATCAGATCTGAACATCTGAGCCTGTGCAGCGCCGGAGAAGAAACACTGTCTGCGACCTACGAATTGGTCGAGCAGCTGGGCGAACATGCTTTGGTGCATTGCACGACGTCCGGCGGGACCGAATTCATTGCCAAGCTGGACGTTCCTCCGCAATCGGGGCGCGACGTGCCCTTGTATCTGCGCGTATCGCCTGACCAGGTGCATCTGTTCAACCGCGAGACTGGCCTGCGCAAATAATCCTGTGCTGTGGGAAAGCGTTCATCGATATTATCCCCAAATCCGTGGTCGAAAGTGGCGAACGTTTCGTGCTTCATCCTAGAGGCCGCCTCTTCAACACAGCCATTGCGCTCGGCTGACATGGTCGGGCAGCCCGTGACGATCAACCACCTCAAACCAGAAATCTGAAAGCAAGTCTGGCGCTTTACGAAGGTGCAGAGGATGCGTTGCTCACCTCTTCAAGGGTGGCCGCAATGTCGGTTGTGGCGCGGGACTATCTGTTCCTTGTGGACGCAGTGTTCCACTACACCCTGCTTTGCGGCGTCACTGCAACGCTGTTAAGCAAGGTCTTTCCGCAAAGGGGGACCACAGGCGCCAAAAAATGCTGCAACCGATCCTTCAGACTCCGTCGGCCTATAGGTTCCAACTTGCCCTTCACGTCTACAGGATGTTGGCGCGGTGGACGGTGACGCTGAAATCGCGCATGGAACGCGCGGCGGAAAGAGTGCGGGCTATAGCCGAATGGCTTGCCAGAAACGACGTCATCAAGGCCCGTGTGCTGCACCCGGAAATGCCGGAAAATGACCGCGCACTTGCCTTGCGCGTGGCGGAACGACCTATAGCAACCGCTTTAATTGAGAATTGCCATTCAGATAAACGGCAATTCGCACAGTGTTCCTTCCAGGTTTTGCCCATGCTTCATGACAGTAACAACATCGCCTGGCTGACACGAAACGGAAACCAGCGCGAAACCGATCGATGCGTTAAGGCGCGGTGACCAACCACCGTTTGTCATGTTGCCGACCTTCACGCCATCTTTCTCAATGTCGTACCAAATTGCGTGTCCTTCATGGGCCTCCTGGCCCAGGATCTTAACCCCAAGCTGATGGCGTTTGACGCCCTCTTCTTTGATTTTTCTCAAGGCTCGAATACCGATGACCTCGTCATCCAGAGTGAGGTTGACGTATTTCTCCAAACGCACCTCAAACGGATTGGTTTTCGCGTCCGTGTCTCCACCGTAGGACAGCAACCCGCTTTCGATCCGCTCAACCGGATTTGGATAGCCGGGACCGATGCCCAGCGATATGCCCGCCTCATGCACAAGGTTCCACAGCTCTTTGCCGCGGGATCCATCCATAAGGAACAACTCAAACCCGCCTTGCTTTGAAAAGCCTGCCCGCACCAGTTTCACGGGTATGTCTCCTGCAAGCACATCGGCGAACCAGAAGAACTTCAGATCGCGTACCCATTCTCCAAACAGTTTGGCGACAACATCTTCGGCCTTGGGGCCTTGCACGGCGAGTGGCGACACATCAGGTTCGCAAATTTCCACGTCCAGTTGACGCTCATGCGCAATGCTCTGTGCCCACAGCTCAATGTTGTTGTCGGCGATGGAGAACCAGAATTTGTCTTCGGCGAGTTTCAAAACCACCGGATCGTTGATCAGATTGCCCGCGTGATCGCACATCGGCACATATTTTCCTTGGCCGATGGCGCATTTGGAAAGATCACGCACAGAAAGGATCTGTGCCAATCGGGCGGCGTCGGGGCCTGAGATTTCAATTTGCCGCTGCACGCTCACATCCCATTGGCTGACCGCGTTGATCAGACGCTCATATTCGGCCGAAGGGTCGCCAAATGACACTGGCATAAGCATTTTGTTATAGGGTGAAAAAGCGGTCGCGCCGGCCTCGATTGTGGCATCAAAAAAAGGGGAAACGCGTAGCCGCGTGTTTGGGCCAATCTGCATCATAGGACCACCTCTTTACCGGTAGGAAACGTGGAATCAGGCCGCAAAATTGCGATTAGCGGACGCTATGCTCGTAAGGTATTCGGATCAATAGAAATTATCGCTAAACGAGCTTTCGGATAGAGTGCGTTGGGCGGATAGTCGGGGAAAAGTGGATGCAATATTTTGTTTTTAAACAAAAAACTTAGGGTAAATACTTTGTGTTTCTCGCTGACAATTTATTACATATAATATAGAATATTACATTAAGCGCATCCTTTCACTCAAATTCTAACCAAGGCGAGCGTTCGCCTTCCAGGCCGCCCTGAAAACTTTCTGCGGCCATCAGGAAGAAACGAATTGCTCAATTTTTTACATATTATATATAATATAAATAATGATGTATCGAATCGAAAACCTAGGGCGTTCATGCACCTCAATCGCGCGTAAAGCGTGCCCGCTGCTGTGTCTTTGCGCTGTTCCGCGGGCTGCGCTTTTCTGCGGGCGGGGGCGCTGAAATGGATGCAAGCTCCGCACCGCAGTTTGAAACGCTCCCGCTGACCGATTTGCAGGAGATCGGCACAGCTGTTTTGATCAACGCTGGCGTAAAGCGCGCTGCGGCGGAAATACAGATTGGTGCGTTGCTCGCGGCAGAGCTCAAAGGACATGCGTCGCACGGTCTGCTCAGGTTGCCGCGACTTGTCAGGCGTATAAGAAACGGCGTGGCCAATCCAAATTCAACCGGCAAACATCAGTGGATTGGGCAATCGCTGCTGCACGTGGATGGCGGCCATGGCCTAGGGCCGGTCGTCGCGCAGCACGCTATTGATGCCTTGTCAGATCGGCTTGAGACCACCGGGATCGCATTGGCGGCGATCAGTAAGTCAAACCACATCGGTATGTTGGCCTACTATGCCGAGCGCATGGCGCAGAACGGGCAGATAGCGATCGTTTTGTCCACCAGCGAAGCTTTGGTGCATCCCTATGGCGGACGTTTTGCGATGTTGGGGACCAACCCCATTGCCATTGGCGTTCCGGCTGGAGAGCGGCCCTTTGTCTTGGACATGGCCACCAGCAAAGTGTCGATGGGTAAAATCCACCACTATTCTGATACGGGCCAAGAGTTGGATGCTGGTTGGGCTCTGGACGGGAAGGGTGAGCCAACCACGGACGCGACGGCGGCCAAGGCCGGGGCGATTGCGCCTTTTGGGGGGCCAAAAGGCTACGCGTTAGGCCTCGCGTTCGAGGTTCTGGTCGGCGCGCTGACGCAGTGCGCCCTGGGAACAGAGGTCGTTGGCACGCTGGACTCTGACAAGCTTTGCAACAAAGGCGACCTGATTTTTGCGATTAAGCCGCGCTCCGGTGCAGCCAGCCATGCCATTGAAGGGTATTTGGACGCCGTGCGCTCAACCCCTGCCATCCAGCCTGGCGACACCGTCGCTGTGCCCGGAGATCGCAGTGCCGCACGAGAGGCTGCAATCCGTGAAAATGGCATCACGCTGCCCGCTCAGCTTGCCGCGGAACTGCGCGCGTTGAGCGCCGGAAGGGATGTTTAGACATGTCATCTTTGGGAGTATTGCGATCACCTGAAACCGTGCTGTTTGCGGAAGGCGCACTTACAGCGTTACCGGATCAGGTTGAGCGGTTTGGGTCAAAAGTGCTGGTCTGCACGGATCCTGTTGTGGCTGGTTTCCCGGCGGTTCTGCAGATCTTGGATGCGCTAAAAGCGAAAGGCGCAGAGGTGGCGGTCTACGCGGACACCACGCCTGAGTTGCCAATATCCTGCGTGCATGACTGCATCGAAAAGCAGGCCGATTTCACGCCTGATGTTGTGGTTGGCCTTGGCGGTGGCAGTTCGATTGATCTGGCCAAGCTTGTGGCCTTGGCCTACCGACATGGTCGCGAATTGTCCAATTTTTACGGAGAGAACCTGGTTCCGGGTCCGACAGTGCCAATCATCGCAGTGCCGACCACCGCTGGAACCGGGTCAGAGGCAACGCCTGTTGCCGTGCTTGACGATCAGGGGCGCGAGCTGAAGGTCGGAATTTCAAGTCGTTACCTCATACCGCGCGTCGCGGTGGTGGATCCGTCTTTGACCCTGAGTTGCCCGGCCGGGCTCACCGCTGCGTCTGGCGCGGATGCAATGACGCACGCCATTGAGGCCTTCACGGCCATCAAAAGGGACCCGGACCCAGGACTGGAAACCGCCGGTGTTTTCGTCGGTAAAAACGACCTCAGCGACATGTTCGCACTAGAGGCCGTGCGTCTCATCTCTCGCAATCTGGAAGCGGCGGTTTTAGAGGGCGCGAATGCTGACGCTCGTAACGCAATGGCGAAGGGCTCCCTTTTGGCAGGGCTTTCATTTGGCTCTGCCGGGACTGCAGCTGCGCACGCGATCCAATATCCCATAGGCGCGCAAACCAAGACGCCCCACGGGTTGGGCGTCGCGGCTTTGATGCCGTATGTGATGGCGTTCAATCGCTCACATTGCACGGCGGAATATGCGCAGTTGGCCCAGGCGATGGGGTCGGGGGCTGGCAGCTCTGATTTGATGGCTGACCAAGCCGTCGAGATGGTCGCGGATCTGTTTTCACGCATCGGAATTCCCAAAACGCTTCCGGAGCTTGGCGTCACTCCAGATCAGCTTGACTGGATCATCGACAGGTCTCTTTTGCCAGCGCGCCTCGTCAACAACAACCCGCGCCCACTTGATCGCGATGGGATCGAGGAAATTGTGACCAATGCGATGTCGGGCTCGCTCACTCTCAGACGCAAGGAAACCGCATGAACAAGCATCTGACGAACCGCTTTGAGTACAACTTGTTTATCGGGGGCGAGTGGCTCGCCTCCAGCCAGCCGCGCATTGATGTGATCAACCCTGCAGATGGCTCTTTTGTGGGTTCGGTGGCAAATGCAGGAACGGGAGAGGCTTTGGCGGCCGTTAGGGCCGCGCACGACGCTGGCCCGGCCTGGGCGGCCACATCGCCCAGAGAGCGATCCGTCATTTTGCAACGATGCTTTGAGCTGATGCAGGCCGAAGCGGAAGACCTGGCCCGTCTGATAACGATGGAAAACGGTAAATCGCTGACCGATGCGCGCGGAGAGGTGGCTTATGCCGCTGAGTTTTTCCGCTGGTTCGCCGAAGAGGCCGTGCGCATCAGAGGTGAAATGAACGTGGCGCCCTCGGGGGCCAATCGCATGATCATCCATCATCAGCCGGTGGGCGTCGCACTTTTGATTACGCCATGGAACTTCCCGGCGGCTATGGCCACGCGAAAGATGGGCCCAGCGCTTGCCGCGGGTTGCACCGTCGTGCTCAAACCCGCGACTGAGACACCGCTGACTGCCTATGCAGTGGCCGATATCATGGACCGTGCTGGCGTGCCGAAAGGCGTGGTCAATGTCATTACGCCGAATAAGCCTTCGGGCGTCATAAGCACGTTGATGAACCATCCCAAGGTGCGCAAAGTGTCCTTCACTGGATCCACCCCTGTGGGTCGCATCCTTCTTTCGCAAGCTGCGCAGAACGTTTTGAAATGCTCGATGGAGCTTGGTGGTAACGCGCCGTTTCTGGTGTTTGACGATGCCGATCTGGAGGCCGCGGTGGACGGTGCCATGATCGCCAAGATGCGCAATGGCGGCGAGGCGTGTACGGCCGCAAATCGCTTTCTGGTTCAGGACAGCGTGGCGGAAAAGTTCACCGAGATGCTGGCCGAACGCATGGCGTCGATCAAGATCGGCAATGGGCTGGAAGATGGCGTGCAGTGCGGCCCGATGATCAATGCGGCTGCTATCAAAGACATTCAGGAATTGGTGGATGATGCCGTGGGCGAAGGCGCTCGTGTCGTCACTGGTGGTAAAGCCATGGACGGCGATGGGCACTTCTTTGCACCCACGGTTCTTGCGGATGTGCCGAAATCCTCGCGCATGCTGATCGAAGAAATCTTTGGCCCGGTCGCGCCGATTGTCACCTTCAAGACAGAAGACAAGGCGATCGAGATGGCCAACGACACCGAGTATGGTCTTGTGTCCTATCTCTACACAACCGATCTGGCCCGCGGTTTGCGGGTCAGTGAGGCGCTTGATGCGGGGATGATCGCGCTTAACCGCGGCTTGGTTTCCGATCCTGCCGCGCCCTTTGGGGGTACGAAGCAAAGTGGGCTTGGCCGTGAGGGCTCTCACTGCGGCATCCACGAATTCATGGAAGTCAAATACATCGCGACGGACTGGTGATGGCGCCCCGAAAAGGCCGCGCCGTGTCCAAATCAGGAGGATAAATCGTGAAAGATCTGATGCAAACGCTCACAATGAGCCAGACAGGCATGGATGAGGTTCAATCCATTCTGGGAAGCCCTGAAAACCCGCTGTTGCAGCCTTTCCTGGATGTGGTGGCGAAGTACGGCACGCCCGAAGAGATCAATGCCAAAGCCGCGGCGTCCCGCGATCTCGGCAACCTCAAGGCACGGCTGAAGGATATGGGCTCGCCCTATCTGGCCGATCTTGACTGGCTGGAGGCGCAAATTGCAGCTGGCGCCTTCATTTCAATGGAAGATTACGCAGCTCAACACGGCGCGAGCGATGCCGCGCCAACCGGCACCGAAGTGACGCTTGAGATCAGCGCGTGTCAGTATTTCCCGTGGCTCATCGCGCAAGCCAAGCGCTGTATTGCCGAAGGTGAGCTGATGCCCGGCCGCATTATTCGCGTGCGAAATATGGCGGAGTCGGAAGGCGACCAGGGCGACCTGCTGGCACTGAATGCGGCGGCACAAATCCTAGGCTCCACGGTTGTTGAAACGCTCAACACCAATGGTGTGGATGGCTCTAACGTGCATTTGGGTGGGCCGGACACACTGGCGGGGTACTTCGGCGGCATCGGTATGCCCAATGATTACCCGCTCAAATGGCTTGATGAATACCTGCATTACTATACTGAGTGTGGCACCATTCAGGCGCTTAACATCAGCCCGGGTCAGCTGATGATCGGCTACATGTTGAACCTCTTGGGCGTGGACAATGAGTTTAAAGTCTCAGTGTTTTATGCAGGTCACGACAGCGCCCACGGTGTCTTTTACACGCTCGCCATGGCCAAGATGATGCAGCGCAGTGACGGGCGTTCGCCCCTAAAAGGCCTGAACCTGAGCAACTCTGTAAATGCGCAAACCATCATGGATATCGCCGCGATCCGCGACCAGCTTGGCATGCGCGATAGTGTGCGGATCGAGCATCACATCACCGAGGCCTATAAGAGCATCGTGCGCCAGCCCTACAACCGCCGCGACGACCTTCTTGAGGTGGCGCAGACAGTGACAAACATCGCCGCAAAACACGAAGGCGGTGAGCCGGAAACAGAGGCGACGCGCGACCACCCTTCGGATATTTTCGACTACTTCGTCAGCAAGGAAGAGATGGAGAAGACGGGTATGATGGCGCAGGCCCAGACCAATTACATGGACAAGCACGCGGCGATGCAGAACACCGCGCAAGCCTTGGCCAAAACGGGCGTCGGCCTCATCGGTGCGGCAAATCTTCACAAATGACAACTCCTGTCATTTAAGTGACGATCAGCGCGGCCGGATCCTCCCCCGGCCGCGCTTTTCATTGCCGTATTTTGTCTCTGTGCGTGGTGCAGACGAAACCGTGCGCGGACTTATTTTTCTTTTTCGCGGCATTTGAACCCGGTGTCGTTTGCGGGGTTCGCCGCTTGCGCACATATTATATATAATATAACTTAAACTTAGCCGGTTTGGGAGGCCAGCTACATGATTTTTCCAAAAGAACCGCCGTTGAGGCGAAGACTGTGCCACGCGGATGAGTAGCAAGCTCATCACCTGGCTGCCGGATAGGCTTACAGACGTGGCGAGCCTTCTTCTCGTTTTGATGATGCTCAATATCACCCTCGATGTGATCTTGAAGGCGCTGTTTAACGCGCCGATCCAAGGCACGCTGGAAGTGACGGCGTATTACTACATGGTAGGATCGGTGCTCCTGCCCATCGCCATTGTTGAGCTTACGCGGTCTTCGATCTCTGCGGATGTGTTTTTCAACCTGATGCCATTTGGCCTGAGGTTCACGCTGATGGCGTTTATCCTTGCCCTTTGCGTCGTGGCCTATGCCGGGCTGGCTTGGATCACGTGGTCGGACGCCATGCGCGCCTTTGGGCGCAACGAAGTTTCCATGGGCGGTGTGGGCATGCCGATCTGGCCCAGCCGTTTCATACTGCCGGTCAGTTTTGCGATGGGCGCGCTCGCGTGCGCGTGGAACCTTTTGCTCTTGCTGACCTCGCCTGATGCAAGGGCTGATCTGGTCGCGGATGCCACAGAGCAACTGATCAACGAAGAGATCGAGTAGCTTATGGACAGCATCGAGATTGCCACGCTCTCCATTGTTGCACTGCTTGGGCTCATCGGCCTGAAAGTGCCCATTGGGGTGGCCCTTATCGTCGTATCCTTCGTGGGCATTTGGCTGAGCACGTCTATGGGCGCCGCTTGGGGTCTGACCCGCGCTGTTCCGTTCAATTTCGTGGCGAAGTGGGAATTCAGCGCGGTGCCCATGTTCCTTCTGATGGGTTACATCGCCTCAAACGCCGGGCTCACCACCGCGATGTTCACTGCCATGCGGCTTCTGCTCAACAGGCTGCCGGGCGGTTTGGCCTGCGCCACGGTGGGTGCGTCCTCGATGTTTGCGGCGGCGTCTGGGTCGTCCATTGCCACCTCCGCCGCGATGGCCCGCATCGCGATACCTGAGATGTCTCGGGCGAAATATGATCTGTCCCTCTCGACCGGCTCTGTTGCAAGCGCGGGCACTCTGGGCTCCATGATCCCGCCGTCGATTGCGATGGTAATCTATGGGGTGTTCACCGATACGTCGATCGGCAAGCTCTTCATCGCGGGCGTGATCCCGGGGCTTTTGTCTGCGCTCATGTTCGTTGTGATGATTGTGATCCGGGTCAGGCTGAAGCCGTCATTGGCACCGCGCGAACAGGTGGCCCGCGTCTGGTCGCCAGAGCTCAAAGCCGCGCTCAAAGAAATCTGGCCGCTGCCCACTCTCATCCTGTGCGTATTGGGTGGCATTTTCGCAGGTCTGATGACGCCGACAGAGGCCGGCTCGGTGGGCGCTTTCGTCGCGATCCTCATCACGCTCTATCGCGGTGTGTTTTCGATTGCTCTCATGAGGGGCGCCCTCCGCGATGCTGCTATCGGCACATCCACGATTTTTTTGATCGCGATCGGCGCGTCGATGTTCACGGCCTATATGGGCCTCAGCGGGTTGCCCGCGACAGTGTCCCAGGGCTTGCTCGACACTGTCGAAAGCCCGATCACGCTCATTTTGATCATTGCAGCCGTCTGCCTGATCGGGGGTATGTTCCTCGATTCCATAGGCCTGATGCTGTTGACGCTGCCGTTCTTTATTCCCGTGCTCCAGGGTGCAGATATCGACTTCATTTGGTTCGGCATCATCATGGTGAAGCTGCTTGAGATCGGCCTCATCACACCGCCTGTGGGCCTTAATTGTTACGTGATCCAATCCGCCATGGGCAAATCTGTGCCTCTGAGCACGGTCTTTCGAGGCGCCGGGTGGTTTGTCGCCACCGACCTGGTGACGCTTTCTCTGCTCATTTCCTTTCCCATCCTCGCGCTCTGGCTGCCGGGGCTCATGGGATGACCGCAAAACCCAAATCAACACTGAAGGCATCAACACACAGGAGGAGACCATGTTGATCAATAGAAACACTATCGCCAGCCTTGCACTGGTGGCGACGGGCCTTTCGGCAACACCGTCAGTTGCGGACTCAGTCATGTCGAGCTGGCTTGGACCGACCCAACCGATCACGATCTACGGTCACGAAGAATGGGCCGCAGCCGTGAAAGAAGCCACAGACGGTGAGGTCGATATTCGCCTAGTGCTCGGTGGCGCGCTCATTCCGGCGGCGGCAACAACGCAGGGCATCGCCGATGGCGTGGCTCAGATCGGGCTGGTGTCCGCAGCCTACACCCCATCAGAGCTGCCCGTTGCCAATGCTCTGGGCGATCTTGGCTTCGCCACGCCTGACCCCATGGTGCTGGCCTTCGCCTATGCCGACTTCATGATGAATGAGCCGATGGGCTATGGCGAGTGGCGCAACAACGGCGTGATCTATGCCGGTGCGCATTCCACGCCGTCCTATCATTTCATCTGCAAGGAAGAGCTGTCTACGGTCGCCGATTTCGCAGGCAAACGCATTCGCCTTTTCGGTGGCGGTTGGGCGCGCTTTGCAGAAGAAAAGCTTGGCGCGGTCAGCGTGAACATGACGTTCGGAGAGATTTACACCGGCCTTGAACGCGGCGCGCTGGATTGCGTGGCGGCAGACCCCACCGTGCTGACCAGCGGACCGTCGATCAAAGAGCTGGTCACGGGCTTCACCAATGTGGCGCTGAGCCCTTACTACACCAACGCCACATGGATCTATAACGTGGACTTCTGGCAAGGCCTGACCGATGCGCAGCGCCGTGCGATTTTTGACGAGTCTGCCAAGGCGCTTGCAAGGCTGCATGTGAAATACGCCGCTCAGGTCGACGCATCACTGAGCGAGGCCACGGCCGATGGTGTCACAATCGTCAATTCCGATGAGCTGCAGGCAGCCTATGAGGAATGGGTGGCAGGGGATTCAGCCACGGCCAAAGAGCTGGCAAAATCCAAATTCGGCATCGAAGACCCAGAAGCGCTCCATGCCAAGTTCCAGACCTATATCGACAAGTGGAAAGGCCTGATGGGCGATATGGACCGGACGGATGAAGCTGCCCTCGCGGCGCTTTTGAAAGCCAACCTTTACGATCCGATTGACGTCTCCACCTACGGAATGGAATAAGCGTCACACACCCTGACCGGGCTAAATTTCGTCCGGTCAGGGAAGCAACATTGTGATCGCACCTAAAATTGTCTAATTCAGGCACGGATCATCGGGACTGTGCTGAAAATTGAACAAGACGAAGAAAATAGAAGAGTTAAGCCTTGTTGACCGTCTCGTGGGCCTCCTGCGGGACGCCATTATCAATGGCGAAATAGAGCCTGGCGCCCATATCGGCATAAAAAATATCTCCGACGCCTACGGTGTGAGCATGATACCGGTGCGCGAAGCCTTGGCGCGTCTTTTGGCTTCGCGTCTGGTGAGGGTGGAAAACAATCGCGGATATTTCGTGGCCGATAGGCCAACGCCTGACAAGTTTCGTCAGTTCATCGAAGCGCGTGAGCTTTTTGAGTGTTCTGTCATTGGCATGGGCTTTGACAACGCCACACCGTCGGACATCAAGAAACTGCGCGGTCTCAACGAAAAGATGGGCAAGGTGGCTGCATCGCAGCGCAAAGACCGAATGGTCAAATGGAGTGCGCTCAATGTGGAGTTTCACCAGGTTCTCGTTGGCTTGGCGCGCAACTCTTATCTCAGCAATCAATACGCTGATTTGTCATTTGGAAACATGCACTTCCAACTGGTGCGCAGCTTGCCGAAAGAGTTCACTTCGCTCGAACAGCTTGTCGGCGAACATGACCAAATGATCGAAGCCTTGGAGGCGGGTGACCGAGACCGGTTTTTCGCCGTGTTGTCCGCCCATATCCGCAACATCATGATCGAAGAATAACGCCTGATTTACCTTGTGAATCCTACGTTTGCTTTTAGACTCTGACGCTGAATAAACGACAGGTTCAGGACCCCTCCAATGAGCGAATATCTACTGGCTGAAGAGTTGGATGCGATCATCGCGGACGCCATCGCCACGGGCAAAACAACGGGTCTCGAATTGATGGAGCGCCGTGGAGCGGCCGTGGTGGAAGCGGTGCTGGAGCACTGGCCGGAATTTGACCGCAAAGGCCGCACGGCCATCGTTTTTTGTGGCCCCGGCAACAACGGAGGGGACGGGTTTGTGATCGCGCGTCTTCTTCAAGAGCGCGGTTGGCTGGTGGAGGCCTACATCTACGGCGAGCCCTCGCAACTGCCTGCGAATGCCAGGGTCATGTACGAAAAGTGGCGCAAAATCGGATCAGTTGGCAGCCTTTTGGATGACTTCAATGCGCAGATCTCCTGGCGGACGTCGGATTTGGCGGTCGATGCGCTTTTCGGCTCCGGTATCAATCGCGCTGTTCCGGAACTGGTGCGCGTGCTCTTCAACCTTGATGACGCCACCGACATCTTTGCGGAGCCTTTGATGCGGGATTCACCCAATTTCGTGGCGCCGCGTGTCGTTGCTGTTGACCTGCCAAGCGGGATCACTCCCGATACAGGCGAATTTTATCTGCAGCCAGAAGGCGGGCAGGGCGCGGCTTCTGCCAATATGACAGTGACCTTCCACCGCAAACGCCGAGGTCACAGATTGGCGGTGGGTCCGGTGCTCGCCGGAGAGGTCATCGTCAAAGATATCGGGCTTTAGATGTGTCGCATGTTCGCACCGCAAAACCGGCGCCCACTTTTGCTGAACATGCTTTAAACGACGACGCGGGTCACGTGGTTTGACAGCATGTCGAGGAAGCGTTCTTTTTCGCCAGCTTCCAGTGCCGTGATCAACTCGTCGTGCTCGTTGACCAGTTTCTTAAGATTGGCCGGTGTGTGAGGATAAGCGCGCATCAGTTGAAGATGGGTGTTTCCGAAAGACATATCTGAATACTGCTCGCTCAAATAGAAATTGCGCGCCAGGCCGACCAAAACCTGATGAAACCGCACATTCAGGCTGCTCCATTCGATGATGATGGATTGCTCGTCGGGCCCGCTGAACAGATCATGCATCTGCGCGTTCAAGTCACGCAGCAATTCCAAGTCTTTTTCGTTGACGTTCTCAAAGCCCAATCTCACCACCGACGTTTCAAAAAGCGCGCGGGCCTCGAGGAACTCTTGAAATTCGACTTTGGATGGAGGTTCAGCAACGAAATAGCCGCGGTTTTTTTCAGACGTCAAAAGCCGTGACGCACCCAAACGCGCGAGCGCTTCGCGCACGGGGATCATACTGACGCCGTAAGTGTTCGCGATCTCACGCACGCTGATATGGGCTCCAGGAGCCATTTCACCGAAGACGATTGAATCGTGGATATGGCGGACAAGTTGGTCCACCAGGCTGTTTTGTTCTGCCAATCTGGCCGTGTTCATTCCCTACGCCGCCGCGCCGCGTTCAGCTTTTAGCTTCCGCTTGAGGATCTGCCGCACGCGCACCGCCGCGCCGTCAGCACTCAGGTTCACCTCGGGGTAGTTTAACCCGCGCGGGTCGGATTCAATGGCCGCCTGCATGTGTTCCAGCAGGGCACGATCTTCATCAAAAGCTTTCTTGATGCTGGCGCGGGTCTTGGTGGCAACCTCTTCTGTGATGCTTGGCACATCGAAGGCGGCACCCCAGAAGTAATGCGTCGTGCCGCGTTTGGCCGGTGTCACAACATGGGCCCCGCGCACGAGGTAGTCGACGCGATCACCTTGTTGTGCCTCAATATCGTGGACGATCCAATCAGAGAAAGACACGGCCAGTGTCGGCATTCGACCCTCCTGTTCCCGTTTCACAACTTTTCCATCCGGAAACCCGAAGCCCGCGCAGAACAGCGGGCTAAGCGGGGAGGGGTCAAAGTCTTGGGTATAGACGATTGTGTCTCCATCCATTGAAACATGTGGGGCCGTATCCCAATCGCCCTGCTGGAATGTATCGGCGTGCAAATACGCGATATGCGTTAGGTCCATCACGTTTTCGCGGATCAGCACCCAGTTTGCCGTCACCTCATAGTAGCCGTTCACATAAGACCAGGCCGGATCAGTCGTGTAGGACATGTCGATCGGCTCACAATCAATCGCGTCCGGATCACCCATCCAGATCCAAATATAATTGCCGCTCTCGCGCAGAGGATAGCTGTTGACCTTGGCGTTTTTTGGCACGTTGTCCTGGGTTGGAACCAGCGTGCACATTCCATCTTTGCCGAACGTCATGCCGTGATAGGGGCACTGGATTTGATCGTCGATGATCTTGCCCTGAGAAAGCGGCGCCCAACGATGGGGGCATCGGTCATCTAGGGCGACGGGCGTGCCATCGGACATCCGATACATGACGATCGGCAGCTCCAAAAGCCAGCGCGACATCGGCTTTTCGGTGACTTCATTTGCAAAGGCTGCACACCACCACATGTTGCGCGGATAATTGTCTTCGAGAATGCCGTTGGGGATCAGCTGCATCCCCTTTTGCAGCCCGGTTGACGGATCGACTTTGACTAGTGGTTCGTTGGCGTCGTCTTTCATCCTGGCAAACTCCGTTGCTGGTCCTGGCTACGCATCGGGTCATGCGACCTGTGACGCGCGTCCCTTTTTCTGGGTGGCAATCATTTGTGCGAAACGCGCCGCTTCTTCGGCGTTCATTTTGTATGTGTGTTCCTCATCAGGGAACGCGCCCGTGCGGACGTCATTTGCGAAGTCTTCGATGGCTTTGGTGGCAACCTCTGCGATGTTGCCGTAGCGCTTGGCAAATTTCGGTTTGAACGTGTCAAACGCACCGATGAGATCATAGCCGTTGAGCATCTGACAGGTTCCCGCGGAACCCGCGCCGATAGAGAAGGTAAAGATATCGACGGCCGCATCAACCGCGCGCCCAACCTCATAAGGCATGGCTTCAATCTCAAGACCAATCGCGCCGGCCTCTTCAATCGCCAGAGCATTTTCCACGATTTCCATTGAAGCCTCGGCCGTACGGCCTTGCATTTTGAAGCCGCCCATCAAATGCACCCTGTGGGGCAAAAGACCCACATGGCTCATCACCGGCACGCCCGCGTCTGCCACGGCCTTGATGGTGTCAAACATCTCGCGCCCGCCCTGAAGTTTCACCGCATCTGTCCCGCCTTCTTTCATCAGGCGCATGGCATTCATGATGGCCATGTCGGGTGTCGCGTAAGAGCCATAGGGCATTGAAACGAGGCACAGCGTATTTGGCGCGCCCCTCCGGACGGCACGACAGTGGTCAATCATCTGATCCACCGTGATCGCCAATGTATTTTCGTGGCCGTGCAGGGTCATGCCAAGGCTGTCACCAACCCCAACGATATCGACGCCCGCGCGCTCCGCCCAGGAGGCGGTCATAAACTCACCCACAGCCACCATGGCGAGCTTTTCACCGTCTCGCTTCTTTTGGGCCAACTCAGGAATGGTGAGTTTGGTTTTCATGAGAATCCCTCAAAATCGCTCTTATAGATTATATATAATATTTACTAAGTCAAGGTTTAGGAGCGATTTTCTGAGCTGTGTTCGCCCGGTTTTAGCTGAAGCTCATGGACGTTGCCTCCGCACTGATTCATGGCTTTGCGGGCCGTTGAAATGCGGCCGCCGCAAAGAGCAGTCCCTTTGCGGCGGTGCTATTGTTGAAGAACCCACTTCGGAGTGAGTGCAAGGCCGCAGAGCTCGCCAATGCCTTCTTAGTAGCGCAAAGCGCTCATCTGACAAAAGGGCTCGGATGACCGTTCAGAGCCCACAGCTAGGGGCCCGGTTATCTTTCCGTTATGGGCCCCTACCGATGGGCCTCAGGCAAACATCGACAGCATCTCTGCCGGGATGTCGCTGAGAGCGCGTTGCATGGCCGGGCGGCCCATCAGGCGGCCCAGATAGGCCGACACGGTCGGTGTGTAGGCGGTGCCGGTGCAGACAGCTGCGAACATGAGCGCGTAGCCCATTGAGATATCAGCCGCGCTGAAGCCGCGATCGAGAATGTACTCGCGTCTCTCAAGCCGCGCCTCCAGCATGCCCAGGGCCTTTTCCACTTGATACCGGCAGTACACATCGTACTTCTCAGAGACCTGATAGGGGTCTTCGCCCGAAACGTGGCCGAAGGAGACCGCGATGTAGCCTGACACGCCGCTTTCGCCCATATGGAGCCATTGCAGATAGGTGGCAAACTCCGGGTCCGTGGCGGGCACGTTCAACTCTGTTGGTCCATAGCGTTCCATCACATATTGCATGATCGCGATGGACTCGTTGATCAGCGTTTCACCATCATACATTGCTGGGATTTTGCCCATCGGGTTGATCTTGCGAAACTCGTCAGAGGCAAAATATGCGCCGTCGTATTCCAGCGTCTTGAGGTCATAGATCACGCCCATTTCCTCCATCAACCAACGTGCGCGGACAGAGCGTGTGCCGGGTGTATGAAACAATGTGAGTGTCATTGCGTTTCTCCTGAATAGGGTGCGATCAAATGCCGTTGGGGGCCAAAAGAACCTTGCCAGAGCGGCCACCGGCCACCGTGTGGGCAAGGGCCTCATTGATCTGATCAAGGGTGAAGATTTTGTCGATCGGCGCGCTGAGCTTGCCTTCAAGGATGAGGCCTGTCAGCTCACCATAGACACGCTGCATTTCTTCAGGGCTGGCAGAGGTCAGCCAGTTTACAAGCCAGAAACCGCGCACGGTGATGTTGTTGAAGATCATCATGCTGTCAGACATGCTGATATCTTCTCCGGACATCCCGCCATAGCTTACAGCCGTGCCACCATTGCCCAGGGTGCTGGCCAACCGGCCAAAGGCAGCCCCTGCCACGGCGTCAATCGCGAGCACGGGTGGCGTGTCGAGCTCCGCCGCCACGTGATCGGCCAGATCTGGGCCGTCCACGAAAGCCGCATCACAGCCTGCGTCCTGCACATCTGCAATCGCGCTTTCGCGGCGCACAACGGAGGCGACTTTGATCCCCCGCGCCTTGGCCAGCTGCGTGATGTAGCGGCCCACGGCAGAGTTGCCTGCCGATTGAATGATCCAGTCGCCTGGTTTCAGATCGACATACTCAGTCAGAAGCAGGTAGGCCGTGGCCGGGTTGACCGTAAGCATCGACAGTTGGTCAATATCGGCATTTGGCACCGGGACCAACGTGTGGCTGGGGAAATCACGTTCTGTCACCCATGCGCCGGGCGGGTCTGATAGCAGCACCAGTGTGCCAACTTCATGGCCTTCTCCGTTGACTTCGATGACCTCACCGATGCCTTCCATTCCGGCAAGAGCGGGCAGGGGCGGCTGGTATCCGTAGACGCCACCGATTTGTGCAATATCGGAGGGATTGATCGGGGTACGCAGGATCTTTACGCGCGTCTGGCCAGGCGCCAGGGGCACTTCTTCCACATCGCGCAGTTCGATGACTTCAGCTGCGTTAACGTGTTCAGAATAGAAGGCATGTGTCATGGGTCGTGTACTTTGATGGGCGCGGGGTTTGTTGTCCGCGATCTTTTAATGAATGTCGTTCATTAGCGCTGATAAAGGATTCGCCCTTGCGCTGTCAACACTAATGAATATAATTCATTTATGAGCGTACAAACGTCGAAACCAAAACGCACTCGCGATCCTGAAAGCAAACGCGCTGCCTTGCATGCGGCTGCTTTGCGCCAGTTTACGGAAAAAGGGTACGAGCATGTCTCGATTGCCAGCATCGCCAAAGAGGCCGGCATCGCTGTCGGCACGGTGTATCGATTTTATGAAAATAAGCTCTTTTTGCTCAGGGCAATGCTGGAAAGCATCGAGCATGACTTCGTGCAACAAATGCAAGAAGACTGGGCGAGGGGGGGCGCATATGAGGATCGGCTCGATGCCGTCTGCCAGGGTCTATTTGACATCGCGAAAGACCGCAGCGCGTACCTGAAGCTATTCACGATGACCACGGATTTGGTCTACGAAGACGGCGCCTTGCCCGGGGACCGTATCCAAGATCAGATAAAGCAGATGTACCAGGAAGGCATGGAGCAAGGGGCCTTTCGCAATGGCGATTTGCATATGATGTCTTCCATGGCACATGGATTGGTGGAAGGCGCAATGATGCGTTGGATGCGAATGGGTCATAAAGCCACTGACATTGCTTCCAAAGACCTGGCAGGCGTTATGAAGTACGGGTTCTTGACACCGGGCTAGAGGCCCCTGAATCCATATTACATCGGATTTGTGAAAGGTTCGAGGCCGGTCTGACTGCGGGTCTAACCGCCATTCGCAGCGCCAGCAGGATACACGCCCAAGACTTGTGATTTATCCAAATGTCCTAGACAGGATCTGAACCGACTTATTTGGTATGGCTCTCGCTCCACTCGGTTGTTGTAAACCGAAAAGCTCCACCCTGCTGGGCTGCAGTGGAGCCCAGCAGGGTGAACGCGGGTATGATTGAAACCAAAGAAAGAAACGGCCGAGCACTGCAACGTGTGTTGAGCATCACGTCATCACTCGAACGATACGAGCTCTACCTTATCGACGGATGCTAAAAGGCTGCCCGGCACGCTTGCATCGTACACCCCACCACTGATAGCGATCGAACCCTCGGCCCTCAATGCAGCTAGACTATCTGATACGAAAACCAGCGGCGGCGCATCCTCATCATCTACCCCTGGCTCATCATTTACCCCTGGAAGTTCCAAACGAGCAAGAAACGTACGTCCTCTTCTTGATAGGGTTAGACGTGCTCCCTCCTTCTTCAATGCTGCGAGTATGGGCTCGACCAATTCAGGATTCTTCGTCTGTCCGCAAACGTTGCTGTTGGCAGCGAGGTCTTGATAGGCTGTTGCCGCCTTCCCACCGCTTCTAAGAAGCAGGCCAAAACCAACTTGACGGCACCACTCACCCATGGAACCCCAAAGCTGCACAACGACATGTGTGTCCCGATCACTCAGAAGTCCAAATTCAATCATAGTGCGGCCGGCTTCCATTGTCGCCATGACATTAAGATGAAGGTCCCAGTCTCCGTCTGGTAGTGGTTGATCAGTGGTGAAGATGTTGGTGGATTCATCCAGATGCAA
>CAKZYL010000446.1 GCA_937884705.1 uncultured Roseovarius sp.
GGTGGGGTGAAACCCCACCCTACGGGCTGCAGGGTGGGGTTTGTCTGTTAACCGAAGACGCGGGTGAGGGCGCTGTCGACGGCTGTGAGGATCTCGTCGATGTCATCTTTGGTGGCGATGAGCGCGGGCGAGAAGCAAAGCGTGTTGTTGAAGCCGGGGATGGAGCGGTTGGTGACGCCGATCACCACGCCCTGGGCCATGCAGTCAGCAACGACGGCCTGGGCCTTTTTCTCTTCCACCGGATCTTTCGTCGCGCGGTCGGCGACAAGCTCGGCGCCGAGGAAGAGGCCCTTGCCACGGACATGGCCAATGACCGCATGCTTGTCCTGCATCGCACCCAATTGGTCGAGCATATAGTGACCCATCTCGGTGGTGTTCTCCAGCAGGCCTTCCTCTTCAATGATCGCCATGTTTTCGAGCGCCGCTGCCGGGCCAGCCGTACAGCCACCGAAAGTGGATATGTCGCGGAAGTAGTTGAGCGGATCCTCGTGATCGTCCTTGAACATCTCAAAGACTTTCTCATTCGTCACGCAGCACGCGATGGCCGCGTAACCCGAGGCCACGCCCTTGGCCATGGTCACGAAATCGGGCTCAACGCCGTAATGCTGATAGCCAAACCACGTGCCGGTGCGGCCGATGCCGCAGACCACTTCGTCGATATGCAGAAGGATATCGTACTTCTTGCAGATCTCCTGGACGCGGGGCCAGTAGCCCTCGGGCGGGGTGATGACGCCGCCACCGGCTGTCACCGGCTCAAGGCAGAGCGCACCCACAGTGTCAGGCCCTTCTGCCAAAATGACCTCTTCAATCGCGTTGGCAGCGGCGATGCCGTACTCTTCTCCGGTCAGATCCCACTGGGCGCGATACTCAAGGCAGTGCGGCACGCGGACGAAACCAGGCGTGAAGGGGCCGTACTGCGCGTTGCGCTGATCTTGGCCACCGGCGGACATCGTGGCGATGGTGGAGCCGTGGTAGTCGCGGTCGCGGTAAAGGATCTTGTGCTTCTTGCCGCCATAGCGCTTGTGCGCGATCTGGCGGACCATTTTGAAGGCTTTCTCATTCGCCTCAGAGCCGGAATTGGTGTAGTAGACGCGGCTCATGCCCGGCATCTTGGAGATCAGCTTTTCCGAGAAGAGCGCACCGGGGATGGAGCCCGCAGAGCCTGCAAAATAGGGCAGCTTGATCAGCTGGTCGCGGATCGCGTTGGCGATGCGTTCGCGCCCATAGCCCACATTGACGGTCCAGACGCCGCCGGACACGCCGTCGATGTGTTCCTTGCCCTTTTGATCCCACACGCGCATGCCTTTGCCCTCAACGATGATGCGCGGGTCATTTTCCTCAAAGGGTTTGTGCTGGATGAGGTGGTGCCAAACGTGGGCACGATCCGCCTCGATCACACCGCTGAGGTCATTTTCAAAAGGTCTGCCGTCCATGAGATGCTCCATCACTAAAAGATCTGGCCTCACAGCCAGGGCTTGATCATTTATATGCTTATCAAGGCGAGAAATCAGCCCGAATCTGTGGAGAACGATAGGGCCAGTTGCAGCCTTTGTTTGAGGCCAAAGCGTCACGAAACATCCCAAAACCGCATGGTTTCGCGCCCAAAGCGCTTGTTCTGCCTGCGAATTATCCAAAACTTGATTTTATGAGACCGAAATTGAGACGAGACGTTTCATAAATGAGTTGCGAAGTCGTGCGTTTTGGGCTCGGATGGCGCCGCATGTGCCCCTGTCCAAGACAATGGCGTGAGGCATGAAGACCAAAAACAAAAAACACTAGGGAGAAACGAAGTATGACACTCAAGTCAAAAATGATGGGTGCCGTGGCCGGTATGGCAATGGCCGTGGGCGCGCAAAGCGCGACGGCTGAGATCACGGTTGGATATTTCCTGGAGTGGCCGATGCCGTTCCAGTTCGCCAAAGTCGAAGGCATGTATGAAGACGCCATGGGCCAGAAGATCAACTGGGTCAGCTTCGACACCGGTACGGCGATGAGCGCCGCGATGGCCTCGGGCGACGTGCAGATGAGCGTCAGCCAGGGTGTGCCACCCTTCGTGGTGGCAACCTCTGCGGGTCAGGACCTGCAGATCGTGGACGTGGCTGTGAGCTATTCCGACAACGACAACTGCGTTGTGTCCTCCGCTCTGGAGATCGACAAGGACAGCGCGGGTGAGCTCAGCGGCAAGAAAGTAGCTGTTCCGCTCGGGACCGCGGCGCATTACGGCTTCCTCAAGCAGATGTCGCACTTTGGCGTTGACCTTGATGGCCTGACCGTCGTCGACATGGCACCGGCGGAAGGCCAAGCTGCTTTGGCGCAAGGGTCTGTCGACATGGCCTGTGGCTGGGGCGGTGCCCTGCGTCGCATGAAGGAAAGCGGCAACGTTCTGTTGACCGGTGCAGAAAAAGAAGAGCTGGGCATTCTCGTCTTTGACGTCACTTCTGCTCCAACCGACTTTGTCGCCGAGAACGAAGACGTTGTGGCACAGTTCCTCGCCGTTACGGCAGAAGCAAACGCGATGTGGGCCGATGAGGCCAACCACGCCAAGATGCTGCCGGTGATCGCGAAAGATGCTGGCATGTCCGAAGATGACACGATGGCCACCATCTCGACCTTCGTCTTCCCGGGCGTGGACGATCAGCTGAGCGATAAGTGGCTTGGCGGTGGTGCGCAGGAGTTCATGAAGGGCGTGGCTGACGTCTTTGTGGCAGCCGGTTCCATCGACGCGGCGAAAGCGTCTTATGCTGAGAACGTGAACACGGCCCCGCTCGGCGCGGGCAACTAACCTTCGCGGGTAACACCCGTGGGCCTCAGACCGAGGCCCACGGGATATTTTTTTCTAGACATGCGCTAGGGGACACCATGTCAGAGCTACTCATCGACAACATCTCTATGCGGTTCGACCTGCCCGGCGGCGGGCATGTGCAGGCGCTCAAAGATGTCAATCTCAAGCTGAAGACCGGCGAGCTGATGAGCGTCTTGGGTCCTTCGGGTTGCGGCAAGACCACGCTGCTCAACATCGTGGCGGGATTTTTGGCGCCATCCGAAGGCGATATCGTTCTCAACGGTCACAAAGTAGAAGGCCCGGACGCTGAGCGTGGCATGGTGTTTCAGCAAGGTGCGCTATTCGAATGGATGAGCGTGCGGGACAATGTAAGCTTTGGTCCGCGCATGACGGGCAAGTCCAGGGCCGATTACACGCCGACCGTGGATCACCTGCTGGAAGTTGTCGGATTGCAGGATTTCAAGGAAAAGGCTGTCTACGAACTGTCCGGTGGCATGCAGCAAAGGGTGGCTTTGGCCCGCTGCCTTGCCAATGACCCTGACGTGATCTTGATGGACGAACCCTTGGGCGCGCTGGATGCTTTGACGCGGGAAAAGATGCAATCTCTGGTTCTGGACCTTTGGAAGGACACAGGGAAAACGATCATTTTGATCACCCACTCGGTTGAAGAAGCGCTGCTCTTGGGTGAGCGATTGCTGGTCATGGCACCACGACCTGGGCGCGTGCACAAAGAATACAACCTGCCTTTTGCGGATCTGGGCGTGGGCAATGACCTGCGGGAAGTGAAAAAGCACGAAGACTATTCAACCACCCGAGAAGAAATTCTCGAGATGATCTGGAACATGGAAGAAGAAATCATGGGCCGGGCGGAGGAAAGCGCATGATCGGCTTGCTCTTAATTTTCCTCTACGCGGCGGCCTTTTTTGGCACGTTCGTCATCGCCTCTCGTCTCTTCAAGAAGCTATTCGAGAGCCGCGGTTTCAACAAGCTTAAGACCGTTACCTTTGGCGACGAAAGTGCCGTAATCGCGAACCGGCTGGCGTCGGTCGTGTCGGTTCTGACAGTGTTCTGGCTTTGGGTGGCGTTCACGAACTCGTCCATTCCGCTGCCGAAAATGCCGGGCCCCTTCATCGGGGACACGTCATTTACCTATACCGCGACCCTTGAAGATGGGACCACGGATGAGGCCACGATCACAGTGCGGGTGTTTCGCGAAGATATTCAGCTGACACTGGATGATGACGGCAATGCCGGCGTCGCCCCCGATGTGCCGGAGGTCGAGCCGGGCGACGGATTTGCAAAGAACGACAGCACAACGATTGCGCGCTATGGGTTCAAAGTGATCAATGTCTGGACGAATGACGAGGTCTCCAAGAAGGACGGCTCCCTTGTCACGGCGTTGAACGGCATTCCTGTTGAGCCCGGTGACAAGATCCGAACCGATGCAGGCGAGATCGGCTTGACGGACAAGGGCACGCCGACCTTTTCGCCCGCCACGGGCTTCCGGATGGCGCGGCTCTATCTGCCGGCGCCGGAGATTGTCGTGGAGCGGTTTTTCCGCCTGAACTCTGAGGGCTATCAGGGGTACTCGCTGTTTCAGCATACGCGATACTCACTGCAAAGGGTTCTTATCGGCTTCCTTCTGGGCGCGCTCGTGGGCATCCCGATCGGCTATGCAATGGGTCTGACGAACTGGTCCCGCGGCTGGTTTGACCCGATCGTGGAATTCATGCGACCGATCCCGCCGCTGGCGCTTATCCCGCTGATCATCATTTGGTTCGGGATTGATGAGGAAGGTAAGGTGGTTCTTCTGTTCCTCGCTGCCCTTTGGATCATGATCATTGCGGCGCGATCAGGCGTGTCCGGCGTGGCCATTTCAAAGGTCCATGCGGCCTATTCCCTTGGGGCGAGCAAAACCCAGATCCTGACCAAGGTGATTGTACCGAACTCATTGCCGGAGATTTTCACCGGGGCTCGGGTGGCCATGGGGGTGTGCTGGGGCACGGTTGTGGCTGCCGAACTTGTGGCTGCGAATGTAGGCCTGGGTAAGATGATTGTGTCTGCCTCGAAGTTCCAGCAGACGGACGTGATCATCGTGGGCATCATCGTGATCGGGGTCATCGGCTTTTTGATCGAGGTCGGCATGCGGAAGCTGGAAAGCTGGCTGGTGCCGTGGAAAGGTCGGGTGTGAACTCTACGTCAGGGGTTCACGCCACTGACGGAGGGCTCCATGCCGCACATTCAAATCGCACGACAGCTCGGTTGGAGGCCGATCCTCTGTTGCAGTATGGCTCTGGGCATGATGGCGCCAAGCCACGCGGATGGGGCAAACCGGGTGCTGATTGAGGACTTTCAGGACGGCAAGGCCGATGGCTGGCGCTATGTCGGTGACCAGGTCATGGGCGGCGTGTCCGACGGGTCTATGCAAATGGGCCAAGACGGCGACACCGGTTTCGCCCGGCTTTCGGGTACGGTCAGCACCGCCAATAATGGCGGCTTCATCCAGTTCCGCCGCGCCCTTGCCCAGCCTTTTGAGGATGGGTCCGCCGGGCTCACTTTGCGCGTGCGCGGCAACGGGGAGCGGTACTATATCCATCTGCGCCCCACATCCGCGAACCGCCCCTGGCACTATTTCGCCGCCAGCTTTGACACTGACGGCACATGGCAGGACATCACCCTGTCATGGTCATCCTTTTCGGCCCAAGGCGGGCTGCAGGCCGAATTTAGTCCCGCTGAGATCACCAGCATCGGTGTCGTCGCCTATGGCGCGGATTACGAGGCGCAGCTGGATGTCGCCCAGATCGCTGTTGAGTGACGCCAAACCCGCAATGACATACCGCTGGTAGGTGCGATCACGCGCGGGCGTCTTTGGGGGAGCCCATGACCACGTAGGAGGTGATGGAGTTCACCTGCGGCAAGGTGCCGATGACATCGGTGTGGAAGGCTTTGTAGGCAGGAAGATCTGCCACCTCGATGCGCAGCAGGTATTCAACCGCGCCGGTGATGTTGTGACATTCGACCACTTCCGAGGCGATCTCCATTGCGCGCTCAAAGGCCTTTTGGCTCGCTTTGGTGTGAGAGTTCAGCCCGACCGTGGCGTAGGCCACAAACCCGATGCCCAGAGAGGTCTTATCCAGCATGGCGCGATAGCCACGGATCACGCCGCGCCGTTCGAGATCCTGCACCCGACGCAAACAGGCCGAGGGCGACAGGCCCACGCGCTCTGCCAGGTCGAGATTGCTGATCCGGCCATCGCGGGATAGCTCTTGCACTATATGATCGTTGATCGCATCCATGGTGGAATTTTATTGTGAATATTGCGCCTAAACGCAAAAGAAAACAATCTCATGCGACACTTCACTCAATAAGGTTGTGCGCATGACACCCGACCTCTTCACCGCGCTTTTTACGTTTGCTCTCGTCACCGCAGGCACCCCGGGGCCCAACAATCTGATGCTCATGGCGTCTGGCGCAAACTTCGGGTTTCGCAGGACGTTGCCGCATATGTTGGGGATCGGCCTGGGCTTTCCCACGATGATCCTGCTGGTGGGCGCGGGCATCATGCACGTGTTTGATCTCTTCCCCGTCAGCTACACCGTGCTCAAGGTGTTCAGCGTGATCTATCTCGTTTATCTGGCTTGGAAGATCGCCAATGCCGCCGCCCCGGATGGCGCGCAGGTCGCTGGCAAACCGCTCACCTTTGTGCAATCGGCCGCGTTTCAATGGGTCAATCCCAAGGCATGGAGCATGGCCCTTTCGGCGATCACCTTGTACGCCGCGAGCCGGGACCTGGCGGCGGTGATTTGGGTTGCGGGTGTCTATGTGCTTGTCTCCTGCATCTCGACCACCAGTTGGACTGTGCTGGGACAACAGATGCGGCGATTGCTGACCCACCCGGCCCGGCTGCGCGCCTTCAACATGCTCATGGCGGTGCTTTTGATGGCAACGCTGATCCCTGTGCTTTGGCCGGCATCGTGAGCCTGACGCTCCTGCATTCCGCGTCCGCCCATTGCGCGAGGTTTGACGCGATCCGGGACAGGATTGCGCCGAGCGTGTCGTTGACCCATGAGGTGCGCGAGGCATGGTTGACGGCGGCGCAGGGCGGCATGTCAACGGCACTGGCGGAGGACATTCAAGCCTGGGTGGGCGCGCAGAGCCACCCAGTTCTCTGCACCTGCACCACCATCGGCGCAGTGGCGGAAGCGGCAGGCGCGGTGCGCATTGATCGCCCGCTGATGGACGCCGCCGCGAAGATCGGCGGGCCGTATATATTGACGTTTTGCCTCGACAGCACGCGCGCCGCCAGCGAGGCCGTTTTGCGTGAGGCGGCAGGTGCAGACGCAGAGATCCGACTGCTCTCACTCACAGAGCATTGGACATTGTTTGAGAAGGGCGATCATTCTGGATTTGAGGCCGCATTGGCCGCATCCATTCGGAAGGCTGCCCCGACTGAGGGATGTGTTGTGCTTGCTCAGGCCTCCATGGCCGGGGCGGCGGAGCTCTTGCGCGCGCTCGCGGTGCCGGTGCTGGCCTCACCGGAATTGGCGCTCCGTGCCGCCTTGGACAGGCTTTGATCCACCACGCTCGGATTGCAAATCGCGTCACCGGGCGGCATATAGCGAAAGTGATGTGAAACGGAGCCCGCATGACCAACTATCTCGATTTCGAAAAACCCCTGGCGGAGATCGAAGGCAAAGCGGAAGAGCTGCGCGCAATGGCGCGGGCCAATGAAGAGATGGATGTAGAGGCCGAGGCCGGCGCGCTGGACAAGAAAGCCGCCGAGATGCTCACAGAGCTTTACAAGTCGCTGACCCCTTGGCGGAAGTGTCAGGTGGCGCGCCACCCCGATCGGCCGCATTGTAAAGACTACATTGAGGCGCTTTTTGCCGAATACACGCCGCTGGCCGGGGATCGGAACTTTGCCGATGATCAGGCGGTGATGGGCGGGCTTGCGCGGTTTGAGGACCGGCCCGTGATGGTGATCGGCCATGAAAAGGGCAATGACACCAAAAGCCGGATTGAGCGGAACTTTGGCATGGCGCGGCCCGAAGGGTATCGCAAGGCCGTGCGTCTCATGAGGCTCGCCGATAAGTTTGGCCTGCCGGTGATCACGTTGATCGACACGCCGGGTGCTTATCCCGGCAAAGGGGCCGAAGAACGGGGTCAGTCCGAGGCGATCGCACGCGCAACTGAGACGTGTCTGCAGATCGGCGTGCCGCTGGTGAGTGTCGTGATCGGCGAGGGTGGATCCGGCGGGGCGGTGGCGTTTGCCAGTGCCAACCGCGTGGCGATGCTGGAGCACTCTGTTTACTCGGTGATCTCTCCTGAAGGCTGCGCATCGATCCTGTGGAAGGACGCGGAAATGATGCGTGAGGCGGCCGAAGCGCTGCGGTTGACGGCGCAGGATCTGGTGAAACTGGGTGTCGCGGATCGGATCATAGGAGAGCCCATGGGCGGTGCGCACAGGGACAAAATCAAAACAATTTCTTCTGTCGGAATTGCGATCGAGGGGCTCTTGAAAGAGCTGGAATTGCAGAGCCGGGAGCAACTCATTCAAGGACGGCGAAAGAAGTTCCTTGAAATGGGCAATCAGGGCTTGGCGGCCTGATCCGAGCCAAGGCTTGCAGATCTGAGCAAAGAGAAGGACCACGTCAGGTTTATGACGCGGCCCTGAGATACAAACTTTTTTGACTAGTCTGCCGAAAGCTGCTGCATGGCCTTGGCCCACTCTTCGACGTGGTAGGACCTGACAATTTTGCCATCCTCCACGGTGTGGATGTCGATTGTCATGATCTCAAAGCTCTTACCCTTTGGCTCAATGCCGAAGAACGGCTTGGCCGGCGTTCCAGTGGCGATGCTGCGCACGATGTAGCGATTGCCATCCTGCAGGATCTCCTGAATTTCCCAATTCAGATCCGGGATGGCCGCACCAAAGCCCTGCAAAGACTTCACCAGACCTTCTGCGTCCGGCCCGCCCCGCGGCGTCGGGATGGACACCCAATCTTCGACCACAACATCGGCCACGCGGTCAGCGATATCAGGCGCGTTGGGGGCGCTCAGGAGCTGCGTGTAGAAGGCCTCAACCACCTCACGATCATCGGCCTGGGCTAGACTGCCCACCAGCACAAACGCGAAGGATGCCAGCATAAGAGGGATATGTTTCATGTCATTGCTCCTGTGTCTGTCGGGACGGATCCCGATCTCATGGCAGAAGAGCTATCACCGCCCTCAAATGTCCTGTAGAACAGAAAAAACTAAACTTTTGTTCGGTTAAAAATGACAATGACATGAATGTCCGATACTTCCGATTGCTGAGCTATTTCGGCGAGGTCGCCAAGGCAGGCTCTGTTCGCGGCGCTGCGGCCAAGCTGAGCTTGTCTCCCGCCGTGGTGAGTGCCGCGCTCTTTGATCTGGAGGACATTCTGGGCACGACACTTTTTCGGCGATCCACCCGCCGCATGGATTTGACCCATGACGGGCAGATCTTCCTCGATAAAGCCGTGGTCGCGATTGACGCCTTTGAAGCTGTATTTGACGACGTAAACGACGCGGAAGACAAGATCGAAGGGCGCGTCTCCATCACCTTGCCCAGTGAGCTGGCCGCGGCGTGGGTGCCCACGGTGATCTCGGCATTCATCGCGAAACATCCGCAGATTGACCTGCGAGTGCATGCCGAAGACACCAAGATCAACTCGACTGATAGCGCCCATGACATCGCCCTGAGAACCGAGTTTCAAGGGACGGCTCGGCTGCACAGAAACGGCGTCGCCGCCTACCCGCTGGAGCTGGTCTGCGCCAAGACACTTGCGGACACCTTATCGGGCAGCTTGATCAGAGATCTCGGTCGTATCGGGTTCATAAGCAGCGAGCACCAAATGCAGAATGGGCAGCTTTACTGCGTGGAAAAAGAGACACTGCGCAATGTGCCGCTCCCGATCAACCCGACGTTCAGCATCGACAATCGTCAGGTTGTGCTTGATCTGGCACGTCAGGGGTTTGGGGCGGCTTTGCTTTTGTCCATCAGCGTTGAAAGCGACCTCGCTTCTGGTGCGCTCCTCCGAGTGAATTCAAACTATGCCTTTGGCTTTGTAATGGTGCGGACGATCATGTTGGATAAACGCCCCTCCCGCGCCGCGCGGGCCTTTCGGGATTT
>CAKZYL010000447.1 GCA_937884705.1 uncultured Roseovarius sp.
GGTGCTGGAAATGACACGCTCTTCGGCGGCCGTTCTGACGACCAATTGTCGGGGGACGCCAACAATGATCTGCTGCGTGGCAGAGCCGGCAATGACACTCTGGGCGGTGGCACCGGCAACGACACTCTGTTCGGTAACAGCGGCGAAGACACGCTTTCCGGTGGCTCCAACAGTGACAAGCTCATCGGCGGGAGCGGCGGCGATGTGCTTCAAGGCGGAAGCGGAAGGGACACCCTCTATGGCAGTGGGGGCGATGACACATTGTTGGGCCAGACGGGCCAGGATTTCTTGTTCGGGGGTCGGGGCGCGGACGTGTTTGTTTTCACTGAGACGTCACACAGCGCCGTCGGTAGCCAACGCGATGTGATCCGCGACTTCACAAGGGGCGAAGACAAGATCGACATCGACGACCTTTCAAGTGATGAATTCATCTTCCGCGGCAATCAAGCCTTCAGCGGCGCCGGCGACGCAGAAGTCCGTGTGACTATCACCGCCAATGGCGACTCTGTCGTCCGGGTGGATGTGGACGGTGACGGGTCTGCGGACACTCAGTATCTGGTAAGCGGTGTCGATGACCTGACGGCCAGTGACTTTATCCTTTAGGGATAGGGCACGACATAGAAACTAAGCCGCGAACGGTGCAGACCCTGTGAGACAGCCTTGGTTTGGATGGCGTACATGTGTTGAGACACATGCGGTCATCGTCTCTGTGCCTCTTGTGATCACGTGATGACGACGTCTCGATGAAAGAAATTGGCCCCAAAGCAGAGGATCGCAGGGTTGCGCGGAGCGAAGCCGCCAGTTGTTGGGATTTGTCGCTTGTGGTCGAGGCGCATCGCTGCAATGGCTCAAATGCAATAGTCTCACAGATTGCGTTTGTGCCGCTTCACGAAGGCCGTCGCACAATTTATCATGGCACTGATTTGGGGCGGTAACCTCAGCGGGCAGAGGGGCGTGACTGGCATGGCGCATATCATCGTCGTGGGCAATGAAAAGGGCGGCGCGGGAAAATCGACCGTGTCGATGCATGTGGCCACAGCCCTGTCGCGGATGGGGCATGCCGTCAGCACGTTGGATCTAGACCTGCGCCAAAAGACCTTGGGAACCTACATTGGCAATCGGACGCGGTTTCTGGAGAAAGAAGGTCTGGACCTGCCGACACCTGCCTATATGGATCTGCCACAAGTCGAAAATGCTAACTTGCAGCCGGGTGAGAATATCTATGACCGGCGCCTGTCGGTCGCGATGGCCAAGCTGGAACCCGGCAGCGACTTTATTCTCATTGACTGTCCAGGGTCGCATACGCGATTGAGCCAGGTGGCTCATAGCCTGGCCGACACGCTGATCACGCCGCTCAATGACAGCTTCATTGATTTTGATCTCCTGGCTCATGTGGACAGCGACGGGTTGAAGATCCTCGGCCCGTCTGTCTATTCAGAGATGGTGTGGAGCGCCCGCCAGTTGCGCTCACAGGCAGGTCTGAAGCCTATTGACTGGGTGGTGGTGCGCAACCGGTTGGGGGCGCAGCAGATGGTGAATAAGGAAAAGATGGCGCGTGTCATGGGCGATCTTGCCAATCGCATCGGGTTTCGGATTGCCTCGGGCTTTAATGAGCGGGTGATCTTTCGAGAGCTCTTCCCGCGCGGGCTGACGCTTTTGGACCTCAAGGATATTGGGGTGCAGCAGCTCAACATCTCGAATGTGGCCGCGCGCCAGGAGCTTCGCGAATTGATAGCGGGGCTGGATTTGCCCGGTGTGGCTGTCGATTTCTAAAGCGTTTCGAGAAAAACTTGAATCACAACTTTTCTTGAAACGCAGTCTAACGTTCGTAAGTTGCACGCGTTTCGACTTTCGTTGATGTCTCAAGGTAAAGTCGAAACGCTTTAGAGCTTACCGGCAGTACGTGTAATCGTTGTCGCGCTGCGCTGTATCGAAGTGGAAATGGTCTTCGTGATAGCCGTCTGAACCGGGGCCAAGCACCGTTGCGAACGGACCGCAGGCCGAGGAATGAAGCTGTTTCAAGAGCCGTCCATTGCGGCCCCTGCCCCAATGTTCGGACACAGAAAGATACGTGCCGTCCTGAAAGTTGAAGGACGAGATGTCGATGGCCCGGCCTTTGCCATGTTCGGACACCCGCGCGCCGCGTTTGTGATTTCGTGTGCGGCATACGTAATGCGCGGCCACTTGCAGCTCTTGCACACCGCCGCCATTGATCCCCAGGATCCGGTCCATATCGTTGGCCACCCAAGTGTTGAGAACTTGGGCGGTGGAACATTCCATCACGGAGCCCTGGCTGAGCGCAACGCCGCTGACCGACATGACACGTACCGCTTCTGCTACTCCGCACCCGTTTGTGTCAGACTCCACGCGGCCCACCGTTTCACCCAAAATCAACGGATTTCCGCAAATAGGCGCACCGCGCGTCACCAGATCTCTGGTCTGTGTTTCGCGGCCACCCAAAAGCGCGCATCCCATTAGGATAAAGGGGAAAAAGATCGCACCTGCCGATCTGACTTTCATTCAACTGCCTCGTTTTACCCGCCCGAAATCCGGTGCGTCTGTATCTTGCCCGGCCTCGATGATACCACGCCGAATGGCTCGCGTGCGAGTAAAATAGTCAAACAGGTGATCGCCGTCCCCGGTGCGGATTGCGCGTTGCAGCGCGAAAAGCTCTTCGGTGAAGCGACCCAGAATTTCCAGCGTCGCATCCTTGTTGGTGAGAAACACGTCACGCCACATGGTTGGGTCGCTCGCCGCGATGCGGGTGAAGTCCCGAAACCCGGCGGCAGAATATCTGATGACTTCACTGTCCGTCACTCGACGCAGATCATCGGCCACGCCGACCATCGTGTAGGCGATAAGGTGGGGCGCGTGGCTGGTGACCGCGCAGACCAGATCGTGATGAGCCGCGTCCTCCATCCGATTGATCTGCGCGCCCATATCTTGCCAAAGCACCTCAAGGCGCTCCACCGCCACTGGGTCGCTGTCTTGCATCGGAACGATCAGGCAGAACTTTCCATCAAAAAGCTCGGCAAAGCCTGACGTGGGTCCAGAGTGTTCGGTTCCCGCCATAGGGTGAGCTGGGACGAAATGTACGCCCTCCGGCAGATTGGGCGCGACAGCTTCGATCACCGCGCGCTTGACGGATCCCACATCCGTGACCGTCGCCCCTGGCATCAGTGCAGGCGCAATCTCCTTGGCCACTGCCTCCATTGCGCCCACGGGCACGCAGAGGACGACAAGATCCGCGCCCTCTACGGCCTCTTTGGCCGTGTCGCATACGCGGTCGCACAGGCCTATTTCGCGAGCCTTTGCGCGGGTTTCGGCAGAGCGGGCATAGCCGGTCACTTCGTCCACCAGGTTGCCGCGTTTCATGGCCCAAAACATCGATGACGCAATGAGGCCGAGCCCGATCAACGCCACGCGCTTGTAGGTCTCAGTCATGTCGCGCCCGCCTTGAATTGGCCGATGGCATGGGCCACGCGGCGACAGGACGGCTCATCTCCAACGGTGATACGAAGGCAGTTGGGCAGGTTGTACCCCGCCACTTTGCGGACCAGAAGGCCTTGGCTCTGCAAGTACAACTCGCACCCTTCCGCTTCGTCCTGATCGGCAAAACGGGCGAGTATAAAATTGGCGCTGGACGCGTCTGCTGGCACGCCTTTTTTAGCCAGATCACTGATCATCCATTCACGCATGCGAGCGTTGTCCACTCGACATTTTTCAACCCAGGCTTGATCGCGCATTGCCGCTTCCGCTGCGGCCAAGGCCGTGTTGGATAAATTGAATGGGCCCCGCACGCGGCCCAACACGTCAATGATCTCTTGCGGTCCGTAGCCCCAGCCGACGCGCATGCCGCCTAACCCGTAGATTTTGGAGAAGGTCCGGGTCATCACCACGTTGTCACAATGCTCCACCAACCGAGCGCCACCATCATACCCGTCGGCATATTCCGTATAGGCGCCATCAAGGACCAGAATGCAGGTCGCAGGCAAGCCCGAGGCGAGGCGTTCGATCTCAGACATTGGGATCATTGTGCCGGTCGGATTGCCGGGATTGGTTAGGAAGACGATCTTTGTCGCCGCGTTGGCAGCCTCGAGCATCGCATCCACATCAACGCGCCGCGCCTGTTCCTCCACCACAACCGGCGTCGCGCCCACCGCGTTGATCAGCACTGGGTACATGGAAAAACCATGCTCGGTATAGATGACCTCATCCCCCGGGCCGGCATAGGCCTGACAAAGGAACGTCAGCACTTCGTCAGAGCCGACCCCGCAGATGATCCGCTCGGCATCGAGATCGTGCACATCTGCAATGGCTTGTCGTAAGGCAGCATGATCGGTGGAGGGGTAGCGGTGGATCTGATGCGCAGACGCTGCGATTGCCGCCTTCACCTTGTCAGAGGCGCCGAGCGGGTTCTCGTTGGAACTGAGCTTGACCACATCCTGAACACCCACGATATCCGATGCACCGCCCTTGTAGAGCTTGATATCCATGATGCCTGGCTGTGGCGTGATCTTCGGCGTGTTTGTCGACATGGCGCGTCTCCCCTAGGGTGTTCTATCGGCGGGGTTCCGCCTTGGCCAGACCAAAGAAAAAGGCCGCGGCGGGTCCCCGTCGCGGCCTTCTATTTGGTGCGAGAGTGTTTAGTTCTGCGCGTAGAATTCGATGACGAGGTTCGGTTCCATCATCACTGGATAGGGCACGTCGCCAAGACCCGGTGTGCGGACAAAGGTTGCAATCATCTTTGAATGGTCAGCATCGATGTAATCGGGCACATCGCGCTCTGCCAATTGCACAGCTTCGAGCAGGACGGCGAGCTGTTTGGAGCGATCGCGCACCTCAATGAGGTCACCCTCTTTGACGCGGTAGGACGGTATGTTCACCCGTCTGCCGTTCACCTTGACATGGCCATGGTTCACGAACTGGCGCGCGGCGAACATAGTGGGCACGAATTTCGCGCGATAAACGACCGCGTCCAGGCGACGCTCCAGCAGCCCGATGAGGTTTTCACCGGTGTCTCCCTTCACACGGGCGGCCTCTGCATAGATGCGCTTGAACTGCTTTTCGGTCAGATCGCCGTAATAGCCTTTGAGCTTCTGCTTGGCGCGCAGCTGCAGACCGAAGTCGGACATCTTGCCTTTGCGGCGCTGACCGTGCTGGCCTGGGCCGAATTCGCGGCGGTTCACGGGGGATTTCGGGCGACCCCAGATGTTTTCGCCCATCCGGCGGTCGATTTTGTATTTGGCAGCGGTCCTCTTAGTCACCTGCTGATCTCCTTGGCTGGCCGCTCGTCGCTCCCTCTCGGGCGCGCCTCGCAGCAATTGCGAAGGGCGTTGTCCTCTCTGCGGATTTGGCCGCAGCGACAGGCATCCCCTTACGGGGTCCACCAACACCAATAGAACCGCGCTTATATCCCCGCCAAGCGAAGAGTCAACCGGCCTTAGCGCCGGTTTCTTCTGGCTGAAAGTATCCCGGTTGTTTAGGGGGCAGCGCCCCCTTTTCAAATGTACGCTTAAGCCGCCTCGTGCTTAAGGATCGCTGCTTCAGACGCGTTCAAGTTGCGCCGCGCAAACGACCCATAGGAATGCGCTTCTGTCTCCAACTGAGGATGCAAGGCCAGAAGGCGCGCGCGATCCTCATCGTCAAGACTGGCAAGGCTGGCAGATGCTGGGTGGAAACTTTCGGTTTCAACACCGTTTGCCCAGACAATCTGATGGCTGGGCAAAAGCAAATGCACATAGGTCACCTCACGCAGGTTTACATCTGTCGTGATCGTTGACTGGTTCACCAAATCCTTGGCCGACACCAGCACCTCGGGCGTATTGAACAGGACCCTTGCCACCGCTCCTCTCACCAACATGCGGTGTTGGGGGGATACCAACAGATCTTGGTCAGGCTGTTCCATACCCAAACTTCCAGCGCATATGCGGATCGGACGCAAATGCGGCATGGCAAAGAGCCGCGCGCCGCTCATCCTGCGAGACCCAGTCCATTCTATACGTTGTGGACCACTGTCTTTGGTTTGTACCGCGTCCCCTTCACGCAAGTCCTCAACTGCCACCGGTCCTTCGGGCGTTTGAATTCTGGTGCCGGGCGTGAAGCAAATGACCCCGCCACTGTCAGCATGCAACAAGTCGCGTACTTCAGCATCAAGCGAAAGGTGCACAACCCATAGCGGCACGCCCTTAGGTGGCATTTCATCGACAAACATCAAAAGTGGCGGTGCGCCACCTTCCACAGGGACCAGCGTCACGGAATATGTGCTAAGCCCATCGGTCACCACAAACCCACCGTCCGGTGCACCCGGTTGATCGTCTTCTACATGCCTTAGATCGATGGCTCCAGCTTTCGCCGCACTGACCAGCCGCCTCACCAATTTTGCGGCGCATCTTCGCCGCTTCGCCCCTTCATCCGCCTCTTCCAGGCGCAAAACGTCACTCGGCCCATCCACACGCACTGCGTCCCCAGACCAGCCCCAGGTTACCCCAACAGCCAGTGTGTTCATCGGTGCGGCTTGAACGCCGTCTAGTTCCGTCTGCGACCAAGAAATGACGAACGCGCCACGATAGCCCGTTCCCATAACTTATAGTCCTGCCTCAGTTTTTTTATTTTTATGCAGACAAAGCTATCAAAAGCGAATCAGCGTGAAAAGCGTTATGTTTTGAATTTGCTCAAAATTTTACACGAAGCTGCAAAGACCCCACGACCTGCCCCTCTGGCTGCGTGTTGAATTCTTCAGACAGCCAAGTCACCCCATAAAATGCCGCCGTGCCGGCTTGGCTGCGCCAGTGCAGACCGGCGCGCGCGCGGGCGCGGTAGTCTTCCAGTCGCACAGGTGCGTTTGATGCGATGTAAATGGAGCTGTCCACATAAGCGACATCAGCGCCCAGCAGGAATGAAAACCCGGAATATGGCGCATCTTCCACCGCGCTGAGCCGCTGCCCGGATGTTGGCGTGCGCACCAGCAGACCGCTCGAGCCGAAATGACCAAAGGTCAGGTCAAAGCCAACCCGTGCCAGTGTTTCCGTTCCGGCGCGCGCTTCCAAAAAGGGGCGCAACTGCGTCGCCGTGCCCAACTGAAACCTGCGACCGGCTTCAAACACGGCATTGGCATGGATCCCATTGCTCAGCTGCGAGGCCAAAACGCCCGTGGACGCATCACGCCCGCCGAGAAAGATATGAACAAAGTCCTGAACATTATCGAGGCCCACCTGGGATCCGGTGACGACGGCATCAACGCCGAACGCATAGTCAACAGCCCCCGGTTGAAAATGCGTGTGCAAACCAAAGCTCAGAGCTTGCCCGTAGCGGCGATCGAGCGAAGCGGGCGCGATCACATTGGCCGGTCCCACTATTTCGCCGTTGATGCGCAGCTCTATGAGTTCACCAAACCGAGCGGGCGCTTGTCCGTTCCAGTCGGGGGCGAAGATCCAGCTGGATTCGAAAGACCCCGTGCGCCAACGATCCCTGTTATCGCCGATCGAGTCATTCGTGACCATGAGGCCAAAGCCCTGTTTTGTGCGCTCAGCAGCGTGGCCTTCGAACGAAACAAGGAGGAGCGCGCAAAACGCGAGAGCGAGTCGGTACATTTAGGACAGAACCCTATTCTACGCCCCCCAGCCCAATTTGGATATCACCTGGGCGCGCTTTATGGGAAGAAAAACAAGTGATTGGCCCCGATGAAACATGCGCGCTGCGGCCTTGCGGCCACAA